>NZ_VWWK01000124.1:0-22390 GCF_011753035.1 Burkholderia sp. Ax-1720
TGCTGCGGCCGTTGCCGGCGCGGTTCGCCGCGCCGCGCGCATCGCCTCCTCCGGCCCTCTCCCTCTCCCGCTGCCTCGAATTCCCCCGAAAAACCCGCCCCGTCGCGGATTTGACAATTCTTGTCATGCCGCGCCGGAACCGCCGTCCGATGCGCCGGTCGGCTTGCCTTTTGCGCGACGATTGACGATCCTAGGCGCCTCCCGGCAAGCTCGACGCGGCGCAACTGCGCGCCGCCGGCGCGGCCGCCCACCGGCGGGCCGCGCGCGGCTTGCGCTGTCCGACGACCTGCGCCGCCATCCGCGGCGCCCGACCGTGCGCTGCCATGTTCCGTTCCCTGACCACCCTCCTGAAGAAATGGCGTGCCTCGCGCAGTGCCAGCCACCAGCTCGACGCGCTGCTGGCCACGGCCGACGCGAACGCGCCGCATGCCGAGCGCAGCGAGTGGCTGATCGAGCTCGCGCACTGGCTGCGCCGCGAGGGCAGCGTGCAGCCGCCGGCCGCCGAACGAGCCGCAGCCGAGGGGGCCGCCGCCGAGCCGCCGCGCGGTTTCACGGCCCACGCGCGGCTGCGCTACGTGCTGCACGTGCTGGACCGCAATCCGGCCTGGAAGGCCAACGTGGCGCGCATGCTGCGCGCGCTGCTGCGCGAGAGCGACGGCATCTCCCTGCTCTGCGACGCCGGCATGCCGGTGCATTCCGGTTTCTTCGGCGCGCTGTTCGAGCGCATCGACGCCTCGCTGATCCCGCCCGCGCCGAACCGGCGCGAGCTGGCCGCGCTGTTTACGCTGATGTTCCCGGCGCCGTCCGACGCGGCCTGGATCGACGCGCTGCCCGAGGACCTGCTCGCGCGCCTGCAGGCGCTGTTCGCCTACGAGATCACCGAGACCGAGCGCCATGAGCCCGGCTCCTTCTCGCGCGACCTGCTGGCCGCGCTGCACAACCTGACCCTGCAGATCAGCTCGACCGGTCTGTCGCAGACGGTGCGCAGCCGGCTGTCGGGCGACGAGGCGCGCAAGCCCGCCGAGGCCCAGCCCTTCTACCGCCTGACGCGCGCCATGCTGGCGGTGGAGAGCGCGCAGGCCGCGCTGGAAGACGGCGGCCCGGGTGGTTCGGGCGGCGAGGCCAGCAAGCTGCTGCACGAGGTCAACTACCTGCGCGTGCTGCTCGACGAATGCCGGCAATCGGCCGACGAGGTCTCGGCGCACCTGTACCGCAACGGCGTGTCGGTCGACATCGTGTTCCAGGTCGAGCGCATGCGCATGCGCATCCACCGCGCCGAATCGCTGCTCAACGCCTGGATGGCGCGCGACGAGCCGCGCGGCCTGGCGCGCCTGACGGCCGAGCTGGTGGACGCCAACCAGAACAGCCAGAGCGTCTCGCACCTGGTGCGCAGCAACTTCTCGCTGTTCGCGCGCAAGCTGGTGGAGACCAATGCCGATACCGGCGAGCACTACATCACGCGCGGCCGCGCCGACTACCTGAAGATGATGCGCATGGCCGCCGGCGGCGGCCTGGTGACGGTCGCCACCGTCTGCGTGAAGTTCTGGATCACCGGCGCGCACCTGCAGTCGATGATCGAGGGCTTCCTGGCCGGCATCAACTACGCGGCCAGCTTCACGCTGATGCACTTCCTGCACTTCACGCTGGCCACCAAGCAGCCGGCGATGACCGCGCCGACGCTGGCGCGCGAGCTCGACGACATCGGCCACGAGGAGGGCGTGAAGCGCTTCGTGGCCTCGGTGGTGGCGCTGATCCGCACCCAGGCGGCCGCCATCGCCGGCAACGTGCTGGTGGTGCTGCCGGTGTGCCTGGCCGTGCAGCTCGGCGCCCACGCCCTGCTGCATGCCGACGTGATCTCGGCCGACAAGGCCCACGCCACGCTGCGCTCGTTCGCGCTGCTCGGCCCCACGCCGATCTACGCGGCGCTGACCGGCGTGCTGCTGTGGGCCTCCAGCCTGATCGCCGGCTGGGCCGACAACTGGTTCGTGCTGCATCGGGTGGGCGACGCGATCGCCTATCACCGGCGCCTGCGCCTCACGCTCGGCGTGAGCGGCGCGGCGCGCCTGGCGAGGTTCTGCAAGAGCAACGTGGCCGGGGTGGTCGGCAACGTCGGGCTGGGCATGATGCTCGGGCTGGTGCCGGCCATCGTCAGCGCCTTCGCGTTCGGTTTCGAGGTGCGCCACGTGACGCTCTCGGCCGGCTCGATCGGCGTGGCGCTGGGCGTGCTCGGCAAGCCCGCGCTGGCCTCGGGCGAACTCTGGTGGGCGACGGCCGGCGTGCTGTCGATGGCGGTGCTCAACGTGGCCGTCAGCTTCGCGCTGGCCTTCACCATGGCGGTGCGTTCGCGCGCGCTGCGGCCGACCAAGGTGCGCGCGCTGATCGGCGCGATCTGGCGCGCGGTGCGCGCCGATCCGATGAGCCTCATCTGGCCGCGCGCCGCGCGCGGCCCGCACGAGGCCGCGTCGGGACCAGGCGCGCACTGAGGTCGGACGGCCCCGTCGGCGCGCGCGCCGACGCCCGGCCGGCGGCATCGCGCGATCGCGCCCCTTGGCGGCTTGCCGAGCCGCGTACAATGTCGGCTTTTGCACGCGCCGTCCCGCCCCCCTATGTCCTCCTCTGATTTCGATTTCTTCGCTCCCTGCCCGCGCGGGCTCGAAGCCGCGCTCGCGGCCGAGCTGGCCGAGATCGGCGCGCGCCGCACCGGCGGCGCACCGCTCGATGTCGGCGCCCAGGTGCCGGGCGGCGTCCATTTCCGCGGCGGCTGGACCGCCGGCATGGCCGCCAACCTGCATTCGCGTGTCGCCAGCCGGGTGCTGCTGAAGATCGCCGAGCGCGCCTACCGCAACGAGCAGGATGTCTATGCGCTGGCGCTCGAGCAGGGCTGGGAGCGCTGGTTCGCCTCGACCCAGACGCTGCGGGTGGACATCACCGCCATCAAGTCGCCGCTCAAGAGCCTCGAATTCGCCACGCTGCGCGTCAAGGACGCGATCTGCGACCGGCTGCGCGAGAAGACCGGCTCGCGCCCGAGCATCGACACCGCGATGCCCGACGTGCGCGTGTTCGCCTTCCTGACCGCCAACCAGTGCACGCTCTACCTCGACACCTCGGGCGAGCCGCTGTTCAAGCGCGGCTGGCGCCTCGACAAGGGCGCGGCACCCCTGCGCGAGAACCTCGCTGCCGGCATCCTGCGCCTGGCCGGCTGGACCCCCGAGCTGCCGCTCTACGACCCGATGTGTGGCAGCGGCACCTTCCTGGCCGAGGCCGCCCAGATCGCGCTGGACGTCGCCCCCGGCGTGGAGCGCCGCTTCGGCTTCGAGAAGCTCAAGCAGTACGACATCACCGCCTGGCAGACCCTCAAGGTCGGCGCGATGGACGCCAAGCGCGCCGCGCGCGGCCGCCGCGACGCGCTGCCCGTGTACGGCAGCGACATCTCGGGCGACATGCTCGACAAGGCGCGCGCCAACCTGGAGCGCGCCGGCGCGCCGGGCGTCTCGCTCAAGCAGGTGGACGCGCGCTTCATGGCGCCGCCCTGCGACGCGCCGGGCCTGATCATCGCCAATCCGCCCTATGGCGAGCGGATCGAGGTGCGCGGGCGCAGCGCGCGCGGCGAGGTACGCGAGACGGGCCGCAACCGCGGCGCCGACGATGCCTTCCGCCGCACCCACACCGATGCGCCCGACGGCGAGTTCTTCGCCGCGCTCGGCACCGCGCTCAAGCAGCGCTTCACGGGCTGGCAGGCCTTCCTGCTGAGCTCGGATCGCTCGCTGCCGGGCCAGCTGCGCCTGCGCGAATCGGCCAAGACGCCGCTGTTCAACGGCGCGCTCGAATGCCGGCTGTTCCGCTTCGACGTGGTGGCCGGCAGCGTGCGGCAGCGGCCGGCCGGCGAGGCTGGCGCCGGCGCGGACAACGCCGGGGCGGGCCAGGACTGATGCCTGGACCGGCGCCCGAAAGGCGTCGCGCATGACACGACAGGGCCGGAATTTCCGGCCCTGTCGCTTTTCGTGAGCCCGCCGCGGCGGCGCGCGGGCCGCGGCCATGCTGCCGGCTGCTGACAGCACGCTGTCAGCAGGGGCCCCGCACACTGCGTCTCACCGCATCGGCTGCGATGCGAACCACCCCGCCCCCTCCAGGAGACGCAGATGAACACCGCCACCACCACCCGCGCGATCAGCTGGTTCGAGATCCCCACCCACGATCTCGATCGCGCCACGCGCTTCTACGAAACCCTGCTCGACAAGCGCCTGAAGCGCGAGAACTTCGGCGGCTCGCTGCTCGCGATCTTCGAGCACGACG
This sequence comes from Burkholderia sp. Ax-1720, assembly GCF_011753035.1. Lineage (NCBI taxonomy): Bacteria > Pseudomonadati > Pseudomonadota > Betaproteobacteria > Burkholderiales > Burkholderiaceae > Burkholderia > Burkholderia sp. Ax-1720. The sequence goes on from NZ_VWWK01000124.1 coordinate 4,294, forward strand.
ACGGCCAGACCGGCGGCGCGCTGGTGCAGGACCCGCTCGGCAGCAAGCCGGCCGCGGCCGGCCCGGTGCTCTACCTCGAGGCCGGCGAATCGGCGCAGGCCGCGCTGGAACGCGCCCGGCGCGCCGGCGGCATCGTCGAGGGCGCGGTGATCGAGCTGCCGCGCGAGATCGGCTACATCGCCTACGTGCTCGACACCGAAGGCAACCGCATCGGCCTGCACGCGCGGGGCCGATGAGCCGCTCCGGAGCCGCCCGGCACCGACTTTGGCACCTCAACCGGCCCAGACCGTGCCGGGCGCGCCGGGCGGCGCTATCATCGCCGCACCACCCTCGCGCCCGCTTGCCTCGTCACCATGACCCGTCGCGCCGACCGCCTGTTCCAGATCGCCGAGCTGCTGCGCGGCCGCCGCCTGACCACCGCGCAGCAGCTCGCGGAATGGATGTCGGTGTCGCTGCGCACCGTCTATCGTGACGTGCGCGACCTGCAGCTCTCGGGCGTGCCGATCGAGGGGGAGGCCGGCATCGGCTACCGCCTGGACCGCTCGGCCAGCCTGCCGCCGCTCACGTTTACGGCCGACGAGCTGGCCGCGCTGGCGGCCGGCGCGCGCATGCTCGAATCCTGGGGCGGCGCGCGCTTCGCCGGCGGCGCCCGCTCGGCGCTGGCCAAGATCGCCTCGGCGATGCCGGCCGACAAGCGCATCGTGCTGGACCGGCTGCCGGTGTTCGCGCCCTCGCAGCGCGTGGACGCCACCTATTCGCAAACCATGGACGTGCTGCACCACGCGCTCGACGAGCGGCGCGTGGTGCATTTCCAGTACCGGGACAAGCAGGATGCGGCCAGCGAGCGGCGCATCTGGCCGCTCGGGCTGGTGTATTGGGGCGGCCAGTGGACGCTGTCGGCCTGGTGCGAGCTGCGTGGCGACTTCCGCAACTTCGACGTGGCCCGCATCCGGGAGCCGAGCGTCCACGAGGTCCATCCCGATCTCGACGGGCGCCGGCTGGCCGATTTCCTGCGCATCGCCCATCGCGAATGCGGGCAGGACCTGGACGGCAAGGCCCGGCGCGGCGGCCGGGCCGGATAAGGCCGGCGACGCCGGCGCGCCCTACTCGACCGCCTTCACCATGTCCTCGACCACCTTCTTGGCGTCGCCGAACACCATCATGGTCTTGTCCATGTAGAACAGCTCGTTGTCGAGCCCGGCGTAGCCGGAAGCCATCGAGCGCTTGTTGACGATCACGGTGCGCGCCTTGTAGGCCTCGAGGATCGGCATGCCCGCGATCGGCGATTTCGGATCGTTCTTCGCCGCCGGGTTGACCACGTCGTTGGCGCCGAGCACCAGCACCACGTCGGTCTGCCCGAACTCGTTGTTGATGTCCTCCATCTCGTAGACCAGGTCGTAGGGCACCTCGGCCTCGGCGAGCAGCACGTTCATGTGCCCCGGCATGCGCCCGGCCACCGGATGGATCGCGTAGCGCACGTCGATGCCCTTGGCGATCAGCTTGTCGGTCAGCTCCTTGAGGGCGTGCTGGGCACGCGCCACCGCCAGCCCGTAGCCGGGCACGATCACCACCGTCTCGGCATTGCCGAGCATGAAGGCGGCATCGTCGGCCGAGCCCGACTTCACCGGCCGCTGCTCCTTCGCGCCGCCCGCCTCGGCACCGCCCGCCTCGCCGCCGAAGCCGCCGAGGATGACGTTGAAGAAGGAGCGGTTCATGGCGTGGCACATGATGTAGGACAGGATCGCGCCCGACGAGCCGACCAGCGAGCCCGCGATGATCAGCATCGGGTTGTTCAGCGAGAAGCCGATCCCGGCCGCGGCCCATCCGGAGTACGAATTGAGCATCGACACCACCACCGGCATGTCCGCGCCGCCGATCGGGATGATGATCAGCACCCCGAGCGCGAAGGCGATCGCGGTCATCACGATGAAGGGCAGCCAGGATTGCGTCAGGAAGAACAGGATGCCGAAGCCGAGCATGCCGATCGCCAGCATCAGGTTGATCAGGTGCTGGCCGGCATAGACCACCGGCGCGCCCTGGAACAGCCTGAACTTGTACTTGCCCGAGAGCTTGCCGAAGGCGATCACCGAACCGGAGAAGGTGATCGCGCCGACGAAGGTGCCGATGAACAGCTCGATGCGGTTGCCGTAGGGGATGAAGTTGGCCGCGGCCGCGTCCTGCGGCACCAGGCCGAAGGCTTCCGGCTCGGCCACCACGGCATAGGCGATGCAGACCGCCGCCAGGCCGATCAGCGAGTGCATCGCGGCCACCAGCTCGGGCATCTTGGTCATCTCGACGCGCGCGGCCACGTAGGCGCCCACCGCGCCGCCGACCACCAGCGCGCCGAGCACCAGGGCCAGGCCGAGCGGCAGGTTGGCGCCGAGCCAGGCGGCCTGCCTGGCGATCAGCGCGATCGTGGTGAGGATCGCGATCGCCATCCCGACCATGCCGAACAGGTTGCCGCGCCGCGCGCTCTTCGGGTTCGACAGGCCCTTGAGCGCCTGGATGAAGCAGACCGAGGCGAGCAGGTACAGCAGGGTGACCAGGTTCAGGCTCATCGCGCGCCCTCCTTGCCCTCGCCGGCCACGCGTTTCGGTTCCTTCTTCCTGAACATCTCCAGCATGCGCCGGGTGACCAGGAAGCCGCCGAACACGTTGACCGCCGCCAGCGCCACCGCCACCGTGCCGAACACCTTGCCGGTGGTGCCCACCGTGAGCGCCGCGGCCAGCATCGCGCCGACGATCACGATCGCCGAGATCGCGTTGGTGACGGCCATCAGCGGCGTGTGCAGCGCCGGCGTCACGTTCCAGACCACGTGGTAGCCCACATAGACGGCCAGCACGAAGATGATCAGGTTGATCACCGTGTGATTGATCAATTCCATCGCGGCCTTCCCCTTACTTGCGCACGACCTCGCCGTCGCGACACAGCAGCGTCGCGGCGACGATGTCGTCGTCCATGTCGATGTTCAAGGCGCCTTCCTTCGTCACGATCAGCTTGAGGAAGTCGGCGAGATTGCGCGCGTAGAGCGCCGAGGCGTCGGCGCCGACCTGCGCGGCGAGATTGGTGTGGCCGGCGATGGTCACGCCGTGCACCTTCACCACCTGGTCGGCCACCGTCAGCGGGCAGTTGCCGCCGCGACGGCCGTCGGCGTTCTCGGGCCCGCGCCCGGCGGCCAGGTCGACGATCACCGCGCCCGGCTTCATGGCGGCCACCGTGTCGGCCTGGATCAGGGTCGGCGCGGGCCGCCCCGGGATCAGCGCCGTGCTGATCACGATGTCGGCCTGCTTCGCCCGTTCGTGCACCAGGGCTGCCTGGCGCGCCAGCCACGACGGCGGCATCGGCCGCGCGTAGCCGCCGGTACCCTGGGCGGCCTCGCGCTCCTCGTCGGTCTCGAAGGGCACGTCGACGAACTTCGCGCCGAGCGACTCGATCTGCTCCTTCACCGCCGGGCGCACGTCGGAAGCCTCGATCACGGCGCCCAGCCGCTTGGCGGTGGCGATCGCCTGCAGGCCCGCCACGCCGGCGCCGAGCACCAGCACGCGGGCGGCCTTCACGGTGCCCGCGGCGGTCATCAGCATCGGCAGGAAGCGCGGATAGAGCGCGGCGGCCACCAGCACCGCCTTGTAGCCGGCGATATTGGCCTGCGAGGACAGCACGTCCAGGCTCTGCGCGCGCGTGGTGCGCGGCGCGGCCTCCAGCGCGAAGCCGGTCACGCCGGCCGCGGCGAGTCGCGCGGCCTGTTCGGCATTGAAGGGATCGAGCATGCCGACCAGCACCGCGCCGCGCTTCATCTGCGGCAATTCGTCGCTGTCTGGCGCCTGCACCTTCAGCACGATCTCGGCGGCATAGGCGGCGGCGCGCTCGCCGAGCGTGGCGCCGGCCGCGGCATAGGCCTCGTCGGGGAAGCTGGCGGCCGCCCCGGCGCCGCGCTCGACGCAGACCGAGTGGCCGGCCGCCACGTATTTCTTCACGGTTTCCGGCGTCGCGGCTACGCGCGCCTCGTTCGCCCGCGTCTCGGCAGGCACTCCGATAAGCATCGTGATCCCTCCAGCTTGCGTTCTGATTCTTGGTTTCGACGGCAAGGCGAGCCGGGGAAGCGACGACCGGCTCGAAGGCAACGGCAGATTCCACGCGCCAATGTACCCGAAAGCGCCGGGCGCGCCGAGATCCGGCCCTTTCCCGGTGGACAAACCGTGCCGGATCGTCCAGGCACGGCGCGCGGCGCTGAAAACGGGGCGGCATCGATGCCGGGCGCGAGCCGGCGACGGGCGCCGCGCCGCATCGGCGACGACGCGCCGCGCGAGGCTCGCCCGGGGTTCGGCAGCCGCGCCCGCCAACCGGTAAAATGCACGCCCATGAAACCCGAACTCTGGACCCCGCACGTCACGGTGGCCGCGATCGTCGAGCGCGACGGCCGTTTCCTGCTGATCGAGGAACACACCTCGGGCGGCCTGCGGCTCAACCAGCCGGCCGGCCATCTCGAGGCCGGCGAGACGCTGGTCGACGCCGTGATCCGCGAAACCCTCGAGGAAACCGCGCATCCGTTCGAGCCGCAGGCGCTGGTGGGCGTCTACCAGACGCATTTCGAGCGGCCCGCCAAGGGCGGCGCGACCTACCTGCGCTTCACCTTCTGCGGGCGGGCCGGCGAGGCCGTCGCAGGGCAGGCGCTCGACGAGGGCATCGTCCGCACGCTGTGGATGACGGCCGAGGAGCTGCGCGCCGCCGAGGACCGCCATCGCACGCCCGCGGTGATGCGCTGCGTCGACGACTACCTCGCCGGTCGCCGCGTGCCGCTGGAGTTCGTCCATACGCATTCCGTCGCGCCCTATCGCGCGACGCCCGAACATCAGGCTGTCAGCAAATGAAGAAGCAACGTGTCGTGGTCGGCATGTCGGGCGGTGTCGATTCGTCGGTCACCGCGTGGCTGCTCAAGGAACAGGGTTACGACGTGGTCGGCCTGTTCATGAAGAACTGGGAAGACGATGACGACGGCGAGTACTGCTCGACGCGCCAGGACTGGATCGACGTGGTGTCGGTGGCGGACCTGATCGGCATCGACGTGGAAGCCGTCAACTTCGCCGCCGAGTACAAGGACCGCGTGTTCGCGGAGTTCCTGCGCGAGTACTCCGCCGGGCGCACGCCGAACCCGGACGTGCTCTGCAATGCCGAGATCAAGTTCAAGGCCTTCCTCGACCACGCCATGTCGCTGGGCGCCGAGACCATCGCCACCGGCCACTACGCACGCGTGCGCGAACGCGAGGGCCGCTTCGAGCTGCTCAAGGCCTTCGACCACACCAAGGACCAGTCCTACTTCCTGCACCGGCTGAACCAGGCGCAACTGTCGAAGACGCTGTTCCCGCTCGGCGAGATGCCGAAGACGCGGGTGCGCGAGATCGCCGAGCAGATCGGCCTGCCGAACGCGAAGAAGAAGGATTCGACCGGCATCTGCTTCATCGGCGAGCGCCCGTTCCGCGATTTCCTGAACCGCTACCTGCCGACCAGGCCGGGGCCGATGAAGACGCCCGACGGCAAGCGCGTCGGCGAGCATATCGGGCTGGCCTTCTACACCTTCGGCCAGCGCAAGGGCATCGGCCTGGGCGGCAGCAAGGACGGCAGCGGCGAACCCTGGTTCGTGGCCGGCAAGGACATCGCCTCGAACACGCTCTACGTCGCGCAGGGCCACGAGCATCCCTGGCTGCTGTCGCGCGAGCTGGTGGCGGGCAACGTCAGCTGGGTGGCCGGCGAGCCGCCCGCCGACGGCTTCGCCTGCGGCGCGAAAACGCGCTACCGCCAGGCCGACGCGCCCTGCTCCTTCGCCCGCGCGAAGGCCGGCGAAGCGGGCGAGGCGCGCTTCTCGCTCGGTTTCGACACGCCACAATGGGCCGTCACGCCGGGCCAGTCGGCGGTGCTCTACGACGGCGAGATCTGCCTGGGCGGCGGCATCATCGAATCGGTCGCGACCGGCCAGCCGGGCTCGGCCGAGGCGGTCACCGCGGCGCGCGCGCACGAACTGGCGAGCGGCCTGGCGAGCTGAGCGCCGCGCCGGCCGACCCGGGCAACCGGGGCCGGCAGCGCCCGCGCGGAAAGCGCCAAGCTTTCAATCGCCTTCAAAGAGGGCACGCTTCGAGGCGCGCTGACACATTCTCGGTTTAGACTTGCGGCACGCGACAATCGGTCGCTGATCGGTGGCAGCCCCACCGGCGGCCTGCCTCGCGCGCCGCCAGCCGCAGGGCCGGCGGCGGCATGGCGGCCAACCGAAGAACAAGGAATCCCCCCATGTTTGCAAGACGTTATCTCGCGATGTGGTGCGCGACGCTCGCGCTCGTGCTGCTCGTCGTCCTCGCCTCGGCCCACCTGATCGCCTGGCCCTGGTGCCTGATCCCCGCCGCCTTCGTCGCGCTCGGCCTCTACGACCTGAAACAGGATCATCACGCGATCCTGCGGAACTACCCGCTCTGGGGCCACTTCCGCTTCATGTTCGAGTTCATCCGCCCCGAGATCCGCCAGTATTTCGTCGAGGACGACACCGACGAGAAGCCCTTCTCGCGCGCGCAGCGCAGCGTGGTCTACCAGCGCGCCAAGAACGTCGCCGACAACCGGCCCTACGGCACCGAGCTCAACGTCAAGGCCACCGCGCACGAATGGATCAGCCACTCGCTGGCGCCGACCAAGCTCGCCAACCACGACTTCCGGATCCGCGTCGGCGCGAGCCGCGCCCAGCCCTACGACATCTCGATCTTCAACATCTCGGCGATGAGCTTCGGCTCGCTGTCGGCCAACGCGATCCGCTCGCTCAACCTGGGCGCGAAGAAGGGCGGTTTCGCGCACGACACCGGCGAGGGCTCGCTGTCGAAGTACCACCGCGAGCACGGCGGCGACATCATCTGGGAAATCGCCTCCGGTTACTTCGGATGCCGTAACGACGACGGCAGCTTCAATCCCGACAAGTTCGCCAGGCAGGCGGCCGACCCGCAGGTCAAGATGATCGAGGTGAAGCTCTCGCAGGGCGCCAAGCCGGGCCACGGCGGGGTGCTGCCGGCCGCCAAGATCACCCCCGAGATCGCAGAGACGCGCGGCGTGCCGATGGGCAAGGACTGCATCTCGCCGGCCACCCATTCGGAGTTCTCGACGCCGCGCGGCCTGCTCGAATTCGTCGAGCGGCTGCGCACGCTCTCGGGCGGCAAGCCGACCGGCTTCAAGCTCTGCATCGGCCATCCCTGGGAATTCTTCGGCATCGCCAAGGCCATGCTCGAGACCGGCATCGTGCCCGACTTCATCGTGGTGGACGGCGCCGAGGGCGGCACCGGCGCGGCGCCGCTCGAATTCACCGACCACGTGGGCGTGCCGCTGCAGGAAGGCCTGCTGCTGGTGCACAACACCCTGGTGGGGATCGGCCTGCGCGAGCGCGTGAAGATCGGCGCGAGCGGCAAGATCATCACCGCCTTCGACGTGGCGCGCACGCTGGCGATCGGCGCGGACTGGGTCAACTCGGCGCGCGGCTTCATGTTCGCGGTCGGCTGCATCCAGGCCCAGACCTGCCATACCGGCCGCTGCCCGACCGGCGTGGCGACCCAGGACGAGGTGCGCCAGCGCGCGCTGGTGGTGCCCGACAAGTCCGAGCGCGTCTACAACTTCCACCGCAACACGCTGCATGCGCTGCAGGAACTGGTGCAGGCCGCCGGCCTCGCGCATCCGGCCGACCTGCGCGCGCATCACATCGTGCAGCGCATCGCGCCGCACGAGGTCCGGCTGATGTCGCAACTGCTCAAGTACGTGAAGCCGGGCGCGCTGCTCGGCGGCGAGAAGCTCGGCCTCACGCTCTACGACACCTGGTGGCCGGTGTCGCGCAGCGATACCTTCACGATCGGCGACGCCGCCTACGCGGCCTACGATTGAGCCTCGGCCGGCGCTGGCCTCGAGCGCCGGCGCTGGCGCGCATGCATGAAAAAAACGCCCCGCCGGCTGATCCCGGCGGGGCGTTCTTGCTGACGGGCGGCAAGCTCGCGACTCAGTCCTGCGGCACCGTGTCGATGAAGGTCTGGCGCTGCGAGAGCTTCTGGTAGTGCTTGTCGAGATTGGGATGGCGTTCGCGCCAGCCCAGCTCCGGCATGCGGAAATCGAGATAACCGAGCGCGCAGCCGAGCGTGACGTCGGCCAGCGTGTAGTGGTTGCCGGCGCACCACGGCTTGCCGCCGAGGCCCTGCGACATGGCCACCAGGCCGTCGTCGATCTTGCGCTGCTGGCGCGCGATCCAGGCCTCGCTGCGCTGCTCGGGGGTGCGCTGCACGTTCTCGATGCGGATCCCGACCGAGGCGTCGAGCACGCCGTCGCCGAGCGCCTCCCAGCACCGCACCTCGACGCGTTCGCGGCCCGAGGCCGGGATCAGCTTGCCGACCGGCGACAGCGTGTCGACGTATTCGCAGATCACGCGCGAATCGAACACGGCCGCGCCGTCCTCCATCACCAGGCACGGCACCTTGCCGAGCGGATTGGCGGCGTGGATCGTGGTGTCGTTTGCCCACACGTTCTCGAGTTCCAGCTTGTAGTCGATCTTCTTTTCGGCGAGCACGATACGCGCCTTGCGCACGTAAGGGCTGCTGAGCGAACCGATGAGTTTCATCATCCTGCCTGAAATGTAAATAGCGCCCGAGAGTATACGTCGTCGGCGATCATAACCGGGCCTGCCGGCTGTCCGCCAAGTCGGCCATCCGGCCTGTGGATCGGATGCAACAGCCGCCGGGCGCCATTTGGCGGCCCGCGCGGCGGTGCCGGGCAGCGGGCGCGGCGCCCGCCACAGCGCTACAATCGCGCCATGAACGCCGCCACCGAAACCGCCCTCGCCCCCGACGTCTACCGCCAGCGCCGTGCGCGCGTGCTCGCCGCGCTGCGCGCCTCGGGCGGCGGCGTCGCGATCGTCCCCACCGCCCAGGAAGTGATGCGCAACCGCGATGCCGGCTATCCGTTCCGGCACGACAGCTACTTCTATTACCTGAGCGGCTTCTGCGAACCCGACGCGCTGCTGGTGCTCGACGCGAGCGCCGCCGAGGGCGAGCCGCAATCGATCCTGTTCTGTCGTGCGAAACATCCCGAGCGCGAGATCTGGGAAGGTTTCCACTACGGGCCCGAAGCCGCGCGCGAGGCCTTCGGCTTCGACGCCGCCTTCCCCAACGACGCGCTCGACGCCGAGCTGCCGCGCCTGCTGGCCGACGCGGGCGCGGTGCACTACCGCTTCGGCGCCTCGCCCGAGCTCGAGCGCAAGCTCGCCGGCTGGCTCGACGCGGTGCGCGCCAAGGCCCGCTCGGGCGTGGCCGCGCCGGCCTCCGCCCACGATCTCGCGCCGCTGCTCGACGAGATGCGGCTGGTGAAGGACGCCCACGAGCAGGCCATCATGCGCCGCGCCGCCAGCATCTCGGCCAGCGCCCATCGGCGCGCGATGGCGGCCACGCGCCCCGGCATTCGCGAATACGAGATCGAGGCCGAGCTGCTGCACGAATTCCGCCGCCACGGCTCGGCCGGCCCCGCCTATGGCTCGATCGTCGCGGCCGGCGCCAATGCCTGCGTGCTGCACTACCCGGCCGGCAACGCGGTGGCGCGCGACGGCGACCTGATCCTGATCGACGCGGCCTGCGAACTGGAGGGCTACGCCTCCGACATCACCCGCACCTTTCCCGCCAACGGCAGATTCTCGGGCCCGCAGCGCGCGCTCTACGACATCGTGCTGGCCGCGCAGGCCGCCGCCGCCGCGGCCACGCGCCCCGGCGTGCCCTTCGAGGCGCCGCACGAGGCGGCGGTGCGCGTGCTCGCGCAGGGCCTGCTCGACACCGGCATCGTGCCGAAGTCGCGCTTTGCTAGCGTCGACGACGTGATCGCCGAGCGCGCCTACGCGCGCTTCTACATGCACCGCACCGGCCACTGGCTCGGCATGGACGTGCACGATTGCGGCGACTACCGCCAGCGCGACGCCGAGCGCGACGCGCAGGGCATGCTGCCGTGGCGCTCGCTGCGCGAGGGCATGGCGCTGACCATCGAGCCGGGCCTCTACGTGCGCGCGGCCGACGACGTGCCGGCCGAATTCCACGACATCGGCATCCGCATCGAGGACGACGCCTTCGTGACGGCCGACGGCTGCGAGCTGATCACGCGCGAGGTGCCGGTGGCGGCCGACGAGATCGAGGCGCTGATGCGCGACGCCCGCGGCAGCTCGGGCACGCTCGCGCAATGACGCCGGCTTCCACCACCCACGCCCCGTTCGACGCCGATATCGCCATCGTCGGCGCGGGCCCGGTCGGGCTCGCGCTGGCCGGCTGGCTGGCGCGGCGCAGCGCGACGCAGGCGCTGTCGACGGTGCTGGTCGATGCGCGCGATCCCTCGGCGAGCCTCGGCGACCCGCGCGCGATCGCGGTCTCGCACGGCAGCCGCGTGCTGCTCGGCGCGCTCGGCTGGCCCGCCGACGCGACGCCGATCCGCCATATCCACGTCTCGCAGCGCGGCCACTTCGGCCGCACCCTGATCGACCGCGATGAACACGGCGTCGATGCGCTCGGTTACGTGGCGCGCTACGGCTCGCTGGTCGACACGCTGGCGCGCGCGGTGCGCGGCACCCGCGTGCAATGGCTGACCTCGACCAGCGCGCGCGCGCCGCAGCAGGACGCCGAGGGCGTGACGGTCACGCTGGACACCCCGCAGGGCGAGCGCGTGCTGCGCGTGCGCACGCTGGTCAACGCCGAGGGCGGCCTGTTCCAGGACACGCCGCGCGACGGCGACGGCGGCACGCGCCATCGCCGCGACTACGCGCAGACGGCGATCGTCGGCACGGTGAGCGTCTCGGCGCCGAAGCCGAACGTGGCCTGGGAACGCTTCACCGCCGAAGGCCCGCTCGCGCTGCTGCCCACCGGCGGCGCCGGCCAGGCCGACTACGCGCTGGTCTGGTGCTGCTCGCCCGCCGAGGCCGCGCGCCGCGCGACGCTGCCCGACGAGGCCTTCCTCGAGGAACTGGGCATCGCCTTCGGCGAGCGCATGGGCCGCTTCACGCGCATCGTCGGCCGCGCGGCCTTCCCACTCGGGCTGGCCGCCGCGCCGACCCTGGTCAAGGGCCGCATCGCGATCGTCGGCAACGCCGCCCAGACGCTGCACCCGGTGGCCGGCCAGGGCCTGAACCTGGGCCTGCGCGACGCGCACACGCTGGTGGACGCGATCTCCGAACATGGCGCCACGCCGCTCGCGCTGGCCGCCTTCAACACGCGTCGCGCGCTCGACCGCCGCCTCACGATCGGCGCGACCGATACGCTGGCGCGCCTGTTTACGGTCGAATCGCGCGCGCTCGGGGCGCTGCGCGGCGCCGCGCTGAGCGCGCTCGAGTTCGTGCCGCCGCTCAAGACGGCGATCGCGCGCCAGATGATGTTCGGCCAGCGGCGCTGAACCCGCGGCGGGACCGTGCAGGGCCATTCGCGGCGAGGCGGGCCGCCCGGCGCGGATCCGCCCCGATTTCCCGGCCGCGTGCGCAGCGCGGCTTTCGCCGCCCGCCATGGCTCGCCGTCACCGCGATTTCATCAAAGCTTCATCGCGATTTGACGCTAGTCGACAATTGCGCCCGCCCGGCCCCGCGCCCGCTTACGGTAAAATGCGCGTTTTCCCTCCGCCCGATCCCGGCCCGCGCCCACGCGCGGGCGCTGCCATTGCGATGCCCGTTCTCGGCTCTCACATCCTGCGCAACAACCTGTTCGTCGCCCCCATGGCCGGCGTCACGGACCGCCCGTTCCGCCAGCTCTGCAAGCGGCTCGGGGCCGGCTACGCCGTCTCCGAGATGGTCGCCTCCAACGCCCAGCTCTGGAAGAGCGAGAAGACCATGCGGCGCGCCAACCACGCCGGCGAGGTCGAGCCGATCGCCGTGCAGATCGCCGGCGCCGATCCGGCCATGATGGCCGAGGCGGCGCGCTACAACGTCGCCAACGGCGCGCAGATCATCGACATCAACATGGGCTGCCCGGCCAAGAAGGTCTGCAACGTCGCGGCCGGCTCGGCCCTGCTGCAGAACGAGCCGCTGGTGGTGCGGATCGTCTCGGCGGTGGTGGCGGCGGTCGGCAGCGGGCCCGACGCGGTGCCCGTCACGCTGAAGATCCGCACCGGCTGGGACCGCGACCACAAGAACGCGCTGACCATCGCGCGCCTGGCCGAGGAGGCAGGCATCTCGATGCTGACCGTGCACGGCCGCACCCGCGCCGACCTCTACCGCGGCGAGGCCGAATACGAGACCATCGCCGCCGTGAAGGCCTCGGTGAAGATCCCGGTGGTCGCCAACGGCGACATCACCTCGCCGCGCAAGGCACGCGCCGTGCTCGACGCCACCGGCGCCGACGCGCTGATGATCGGTCGCGCCGCGCAAGGCCGGCCCTGGTTGTTCCGCGAAATCGATCATTTCCTGCAAACCGGCGAAACCCTGCCGGCGCCGAGCGTCGACGAGATCCAGCAACTGCTCAACGAGCACCTCGAGGATCACTACGCGTTCTACGGTGAATTTACCGGCGTACGTACTGCGCGCAAGCACATCGGCTGGTACACTCGCGGCCTTTCGGGCGCCAACGCATTCCGGCATCGGATGAACACGCTCGATACCACACGCGAACAGCTTGCCGCCGTCAACGACTACTTCGACGCGCAGCGCGCCCTGTCCGATCATCTCGTCTATGTCGACGACGAGGACAGCGCAACCGACCCTATTCAATAGCAGCATGAGCAAGCACAACATCGAACAATGTGTCCGCGACAGCCTGGACGTGTATTTCCGGGATCTCGACGGCTCCAATCCGCATGACGTCTACGACATGGTGATGTCCTGCGTCGAGAAGCCGATGCTCGAGGTGGTGCTCGAACAGGCGGGCGGCAACCAGTCGCTCGCCGCCGAGTACCTCGGCATCAACCGCAACACCTTGCGCAAGAAGCTGCAGCAGCACGGGCTGCTGTAGTCCGGCGGGCTCGCTCGCGCGGCCGCTTCGTTCCCGTTTTCCTGGCTATTGGCTACTGGTGCTCCCCATCATGATCAAGCAAGCGCTCCTCTCCGTTTCGGATAAAACCGGCATCGTCGAATTCGCGACGGCCCTCTCGCAGCAGGGCGTCAAGCTGCTGTCGACGGGCGGCACCGCGAAACTGCTCGCCGAGGCGGGCCTCCCGGTGACCGAAGTGGCCGACTACACCGGCTTCCCCGAAATGCTCGACGGGCGCGTGAAGACGCTGCACCCGAAGGTGCACGGCGGGATCCTGGCGCGCCGCGACCTGCCCGAGCACATGCAGGCGCTCGACGCGCACGGCATCCCGACCATCGACCTGCTGGTGGTGAACCTGTACCCGTTCGTCGCGACCATCGCCAAGGACGACTGCACGCTGGCCGACGCGATCGAGAACATCGACATCGGCGGCCCGACCATGCTCCGCTCGGCCGCGAAGAACCATCGCGACGTGACGGTGATCGTCGACCCGGCCGACTACGCCGTGGTGCTCGACGAGATGAAGGCCAACGGCAACACGGTCGGCTACCCGACCAACTTCCGTCTCGCCACCAAGGTGTTCGCGCATACCGCGCAATACGACGGCGCGATCACCAACTACCTGACCAGCCTGACCGAGGAGCTGCAGCACGCCACGCGCCAGCCCTACCCGGCCACGCTGAACCTGGCCTTCGACAAGGTGCAGGACCTGCGCTACGGCGAGAACCCGCACCAGAGCGCCGCGTTCTACCGTGACCTGGCCGCGCCGGCCGGGTCGCTCGCGAACTACAGCCAGTTGCAGGGCAAGGAACTGTCCTACAACAACATCGCCGATTCCGATGCGGCCTGGGAATGCGTGAAGACCTTCGACGTCCCGGCCTGCGTGATCATCAAGCACGCCAACCCGTGCGGCGTGGCGCTCGGCGCGGATGCGGCCGAAGCCTATGCCAAGGCCTTCCAGACCGATCCGACCTCGGCCTTCGGCGGCATCATCGCGTTCAACCGCGAGGTGGACGAAGCCGCCGCGCAGGCGGTGGCCAAGCAGTTCGTCGAAGTGCTGATCGCGCCGTCCTTCTCGGCCGCGGCGCGCCAGGTGTTCGCCGCCAAGCAGAACGTGCGCCTGCTCGAGATCGCGCTGGGCGACGGCTTCAACGCCTTCGACCTGAAGCGCGTGGGCGGCGGCCTGCTGGTGCAGTCGCTCGACTCGCGCAACGTGCAGCCCGACGAGCTGCGCGTGGTCACCAAGCGCCAGCCGACCCCGAAGGAACTCGGCGACCTGCTGTTCGCCTGGCGCGTCGCCAAGTTCGTCAAGTCGAACGCGATCGTGTTCTGCGGCAACGGCATGACGCTAGGCGTCGGCGCCGGCCAGATGAGCCGCGTCGACTCGGCGCGCATCGCCGGCATCAAGGCGCAGAACGCGGGCCTCACGCTGGCCGGCTCGGCGGTCGCCTCGGACGCCTTCTTCCCGTTCCGCGACGGCCTCGACGTGGTGGTGGCCGCCGGCGCGACCGCGGTGATCCACCCGGGCGGCTCGATGCGCGACGACGAAGTGATCGCGGCGGCCGACGAACACGGCATCGCGATGGTGCTGACCGGCATCCGCCACTTCCGCCACTGATCGCGCGCCTTCGGGCGCCCGCCCGGCGCACTGGCGCCGAGGCACGAAACGGCGGCCGGGCCCTGCCCCGCCGCCGTTTTTCATGCCCGACCGACGGTCATTCGCCTGCCGTGCCGGCGATCGTTGTACCATCGCCCCATCCACGGCCTTTCCTCCCGCTCCCCATCCGTTCTTCATGCGTATCATCGGCATCGACCCCGGCCTGCGCGTCACCGGCTTCGGCGTGATCGACGTGCAGGGCAGCCGGCTCGCCTACGTGACGAGCGGCGTGATCCGCACCCCGACCGCCGAACTCTCGGTGCGCCTGGGCACCATCTTCGACGGCGTCTCGACCCTGGTGCGCGAGTACCGGCCCGACCAGTCGGCGATCGAGAAGGTGTTCGTCAACGTCAATCCGCAATCCACCCTGCTGCTCGGCCAGGCCCGCGGCGCGGCGATCTGCGGCCTGGTGGCGGGCGGCCTGGCGGTGGCCGAATACACGCCCACCCAGCTGAAGCAGGCGGTGGTCGGCTACGGCCGCGCCACCAAGGAGCAGATGCAGCAGATGGTGGTGCGCCTGCTCGGCCTGTCGGGGCTGCCCGGCACCGACGCGGCCGACGCGCTCGGCATGGCGATCTGCCATGCGAATGCCGGCGACGCGCTCGCCACGCTCGGCGGCCTGGCCCCGACGCTCGGCAAGAAGGGCTATCGCGTGCGGCGCGGCCGGCTGGTCGGCTGAAGCCGCCGCGGCGCGTACCGCGCCTGCGCCTGCGCCTGCGCCTGCGCTACACTCGCGCTTTCCGTCCCTCCTCGTTCCCGCCCTCGCCATGATCGGTCGCATTGCCGGCACCCTGCTCGAAAAGAATCCGCCCCACCTGCTCGTGGACTGCAACGGCGTCGGCTACGAGCTCGACGTGCCGATGAGCACCTTCTACAACCTGCCGCACACGGGCGAGCGCGTGGTGCTGCTCACCCAGTTGATCGTGCGCGAGGATGCCCACCTGCTGTACGGCTTCCTGACCCCGCAGGAGCGCACCACCTTCCGCGAGCTGCTGAAGATCAGCGGGATCGGCGCGCGCATGGCGCTGGCCGTGCTCTCGGGCATGAGCGTGCAGGAGCTCTCGCAGGTGGTCACCCTGCAGGACAGCGCGCGCCTCACGCGCCTGCCCGGCATCGGCAAGAAGACCGCCGAGCGCCTGCTGCTGGAGCTCAAGGGCAAGCTCGGCGCCGATCTCGGCGAACTGGCCGGCCAGGCCTCGCAGTCGGACCACGCGGCCGACATCCTCAACGCGCTGCTCGCGCTCGGTTATTCGGAAAAGGAAGCGCTGGCCGCGATCAAGAACGTGCCGGCCGGCACCGGCGTGTCCGACGGCATCAAGCTCTCGCTGAAGGCGCTCTCGAAGGCCTGAGGCGGCGGCACGAATCCACGGCTTCGCGGCGCCGGCGGCGGCGCGCGGGTCGGCCGCTCGGCCGATTCTTGGGCGGCAGGCCGCGCGGTACAATGCGCCCATGATCGAAACCGACAAACTCGCCGGCGAACGCGTGATCGCCGCCACGCCCGCCTCGTCGCACGAGGAGGCGTTCGAACGCGCGCTGCGCCCGCGCCAGCTCGACGAATACGTCGGCCAGGAAAAGGTGCGCGGCCAGCTCGAGATCTTCATCGAGGCCGCCAAGCGCCGCTCGGAAGCGCTCGACCACGTGCTGCTGTTCGGCCCGCCGGGCCTGGGCAAGACCACGCTCGCGCACATCATCGCGCGCGAGATGGGGGTGAACCTGCGACAGACCTCGGGCCCGGTGCTGGAGCGCCCGGGCGACCTGGCCGCCCTGCTCACCAACCTCGAAGCCAACGACGTGCTGTTCATCGACGAGATCCACCGGCTCTCGCCGGTGGTCGAGGAAATCCTGTACCCGGCGCTCGAGGACTACCAGATCGACATCATGATCGGCGAGGGGCCGGCCGCGCGCAGCGTCAAGCTCGACCTGCAGCCCTTCACCCTGGTCGGCGCGACCACCCGCGCCGGCATGCTGACCAATCCGCTGCGCGACCGCTTCGGGATCGTCGCGCGGCTGGAGTTCTACGACGCGGGGCAACTGTCGCGGATCGTCCAGCGCTCGGCCTCGCTGCTGCAGGCCCGCATCGATCCGCAAGGCGCGCTCGAGATCGCGCGCCGCTCGCGCGGCACGCCGCGGATCGCCAACCGCCTGCTGCGCCGCGTGCGCGACTACGCCGAGGTCAAGGCCGACGGCGCGATCACCGCCGAGGTGGCCGATGCCGCGCTGGCGATGCTCGATGTCGATCCGGTCGGCTTCGACCTGATGGACCGCAAGCTGCTCGAGGCGATCCTGCACAAGTTCGACGGCGGCCCGGTCGGCGTCGATAACCTGGCCGCGGCGATCGGCGAGGAACGCGACACCATCGAGGACGTGCTCGAGCCCTACCTGATCCAGCAGGGTTTCCTGCAGCGCACGCCGCGCGGGCGAGTCGCCACCCTGCTGACCTACCGGCACTTCGGCCTGCCGGTGCCCGACACCGGCAGCCCCGCGCACGGCGTGCCCGACGCCGACCAGCCGCGCTAGCCGGGCAACGGGAGCCGAGAGATGTCCGAGCCGCCGCGTGAACCCAGCACCAGCGCCCCCGGACATCGGCTCGCCGAGCGGCTGCGCCGCCATCTCGCGGGCGGCATCACCCTGCTCACCTCGGGCGGCGGCGGCCCGAGCATCGATTTTTCCTCCCCGCCCGGCGATCCGGGGCTGTTCGGCCCCGAGGCCGTCTGCTGGCGCGTGCATGGCGACTTCACCTCGATGATGGCGGGCGGCATCGCCGCGCTGCTGCTGCAGGCCCTGCATCCGCTGGCGCTGGCCGGCGTCTGGGATCATTCGAGCTTTCGCACCGACATCCTCGGCCGGCTGCGCCGCACCGCCACCTTCGTCGCCGGCACCACCTTCGGCAGCCAGGCCGACGCGCTGGGCCTGATCGCGCGCGTCAGGTCGATCCACGACGGCGTGACGGGCACGGCGCCGGACGGCAGGCCCTATCGCGCCAGCGACCCGGCTCTCCTGACCTGGGTGCACGTGGCCGAGGTGTCGAGCTTCATGGCCGCGCACCTGCGCTACGTGAATCCCGCCCTGGGCGGCGAGGAACAGGACCGCTACTACGCCGAGACGGCGCGCATCGCGATGCTGCTGGGTGCCGGGCAGGTGCCGGTCTCGCGCGCCGAGATCCGCGCCTATCTCGAACGAATGCGCGGCGAACTGATCGCCAGCGAGCGCACCCATGAAGTGATTCGCGTGCTGCGCGACACGCCGGTGCCGCGCCCCTCGATGCGGCCGGCGCTGCGCCTGCTGTTCCATGCCGGCGTCGACCTGCTGCCCGACTGGGCGCAGGTCCAGCTCGGGCTCGCTTCGCTGGCACCGGTCCGGCGCGTGGTCGCGCGACCGGGCGTGAGGCTGGTCGCGCCGGTGCTGCGCTGGGCGCTCGTCAACGGCGCCTCGCGGCGCGCGCGACGGCGCGTGGCGG
>NZ_VWWK01000125.1:0-22364 GCF_011753035.1 Burkholderia sp. Ax-1720
TGCCGGCAGTTGGCCGGCGCCTCGCGCGAACGCGGATGCTGCCACCAACCCGCGTCAGGCGTGGCCGATCGCCGGCGGCAAGGATTGCCCCGCGTCGGGCGCCACCTCGGCCGGTGCCTGCGCGGCTGCCTCGCGCTGCTGCTGTTGCAGCGCCCACATCTGCGCATAGTGACCGCCCGCGCGCACCAGCTCCTGGTGCGTGCCGCGTTCGACGATCCGCCCGCGATCCATCACGATGATCTGCGCCGCATGCACGACGGTCGACAGTCGATGCGCGATCACCAGCGTGGTGCGATGCCGGGCGATCTGCTCCAGCTCCTGCTGGATCGCCCGCTCCGAGCGCGAATCGAGCGCCGAGGTGGCCTCGTCGAACACCAGGATCGGCGGATTCTTCAGGATGGTTCGCGCGATCGCGACACGCTGCTTCTCGCCGCCCGACAGCTTCAGCCCGCGCTCGCCGACGGTGGTGTCGTAACCCATCGGCAAGCTCTCGACGAAGGCGTGGATATGGGCCGCGCGCGCGGCCGCGATCACGTCCTCGCGGGTGGCGCTGGGCCGGCCGTAGGCGATGTTGTAGTGGATCGAGTCGTTGAACAGCACGGTGTCCTGCGGCACGATGCCGATCGCCGCGCGCAGCGAATCCTGGCTGACCTCACGCAGGTCCTGGCCGTCGATCAGGATCGCGCCGCGCCCGGCGCGATCGAGATCGTAGAAGCGGAACAGCAGGCGCGAGAGCGTCGACTTGCCCGACCCGCTGTGGCCGACCACCGCCGTGGTGGTGCCGGCCTCGATCGTGAAGCTCACGTCGTGCAGGATCTGCCGCGCCGGCTCGTAGGAGAAATCCACGTGCTCGAAGCGCACCTGCGCGCCGCGCACCGCCAGCGCCGGCGCGCCGGGCGCATCGGCCACTTCCTGCGGCGCCGACAGCAGCACGAACATGCGGTCCATGTCGGTCAGGCTCTGCTTGAGCTCGCGATAGACGATGCCCAGGAAGTTCAGCGGGATGTAGAGCTGCAGCATGAAGGTGTTGATCAGCACCAGGTCGCCGAGCGTGAGCCGCCCCGCCAGCACACCCTGGGTGGCACGCCAGAGGATCAGCACGAGGCCCACGCCGATGATGGTCTGCTGTCCGAAATTGAGCAGCGACAGCGAGCGCTGCGAGCGGATCGCGGCCTGCCGGTAGCGCTGCAGGTTCTCGTCGTAGCGGCGCGCCTCCCAGTCCTCGTTGCCGAAGTACTTGACCGTCTCGTAGTTGATCAGCGAATCGATGGCGCGCGAATTGGCACGCGAGTCGAGCTCGTTCATGGTGCGCCGGAAATGCGTGCGCCACTCGGTGACCTTGATGGTGAACACCACGTAGCCGGCCAGCGCGCCGAGCGTGATCACCGCGTACCAGGCGTCGTACTTGACCACGAAGAAGCCCAGCACCAGCCCGACCTCGATCAGGGTCGGCAGGATGCTGTAGAGCGAGTAGGAGATCAGTTGCTGGATGCCGCGCGTGCCGCGCTCGATATCGCGCGACATGCCGCCGGTCTGCCGCTCGAGGTGGAAGCGCAGCGACAGCCCGTGCAGATGCCGGAACACCTGCAGCGCGAGCTGGCGCACCGCGCTCTCGGTGACCTTGGCGAACAGCATCTCGCGCAGCTCGGTGAACAGCGAGGTGGACAGCCGCACCAGCGCATAGGCCACCACCAGCAAGCCCAGCCCGCCCGCCAGCACCAGCGGCGCCGACTGCTCGGCGCGACCCAGCGCCTGCAGGTGCTGCACCGAGGAAAGCCCGTCGACGATCCGCTTCATCACGATCGGCACGCCGAGGTTGGCCAGCTTCGCGCCGATCAGGCAGGACAGCGCGAGCAGCACGCGGCCCTTGTAGGTGCTCAGGTAGGGCAGCAGCGACCGGATCGTCTGCCAGTCGTTGCGGGGCCCGGAGACGGCCGGCGCGGGCTCGGAGGAAGCGGGGAAACGGCGCATTGGGGGGACGATGCACATGCCGTCGGCTCGGCGCCGGGCACGCACTTTCTCGTACAATTTCAGAATCCTGCATTGTCGCAGAAGCCGGTTCGCGCCGCTGTCCACCGGGCGCGGCGGCCCGGCCCGTCATCGGGCGCCCGCCAGGCGAGCGCCCCAGCCAGTGGAACCCCAGCCATGACCGATTCGTCGCCGCAACTCCCGCAACAGCAGCCCGCGCTGCGCGTGGTCCCGCAACCGTCCGAGGCGAACGTGCACGGCGACGTGTTCGGCGGCTGGATCATGTCCCAGGTCGACATCGCAGGCTCGATCCCGGCCAGCCGGCGCGCCAACGGGCGGGTCGCCACCATCGCCGTCAATTCCTTCCTGTTCAAGCAGCCGGTGTTCGTCGGCGACCTGGTCAGCTTCTACGCGAACATCGTCAAGACCGGCAACACCTCGATCACGATCGGCGTCGAGGTCTATGCGCAGCGCATGGGCCTGGCCGGCGAGGTGGTCAAGGTGACCGAGGCGACGCTGACCTATGTCGCCACCGATTCGGAGCGCCGTCCGCGCGCCCTGCCGCCCGTCGCCTGAGGCTACTGTGCCGCGGCGGGGCTACCGTCCCGGCCGCGGCGCTCAGGCGCCGGCCAGCCCGAATTCGCGCATCGCCGGCACGAAGTCGTGATTGAGCTTGGGCTTGCGCGACAGCTTGGCCAGCACGTATCGCTCGAAACCGCCGAGCGCCGCCCATTGCGCGGGCGACGGCACCGGCAGCGCGGCCAGTGCGCACTGCGCCGCGAGCGCGGCCGGCGGCGCCCCGAGCGACTGCCAGGCCGGCACCGGCTCGGGCGCGAAGACCTCGGCCTCGCCGCAACCATGGGTGCGCAGCATCTCGGCCAGGGCCCGGCCGAAGCTCGGCTCGCCCGGCGACAGCTCGGGACTTTCCCTGTCGGCAGCCATGTCCGGATCGACCGGGACGTCGGCCGGAAAGCGCGCCAGCAGCTTGCGATCCTCGATCGGCAGCAACTGCCATTGATCGAGCGAGATCCGCAGCCCGCCACGATCCAGGTGGAAGCGCACGATCATCGGAATGTAGGTGAAATCCTCCGACGAATCGATTTCGAAGGCGAACAGCAAGGGGGCGTCGCTGAGGGACATGGCGCGTCTGGAGCAGGTGAGCGGGGGCGGGGGCCGGCGAAGATCGCCGCGATCCGGTATTGTAGAACCCGTCCGCGCGAGCCCGCTCGCCGGCCCCGCCGAACCCGCAGGAGCCCGCCTTGAATTCCTCCCCCATCGATACCCACGAACCGAGCGGCAGCGTCGAAGTCGCGATCTCGCGCCATCGCGGCGGCGAGATCTCCGCCACCGCCGACCAGGTCGGCCAGGAATGGCCGGTCGCGCTGGTGTTCAACGGCATCTCGCACGCGGTGATGATGTGCACGCCGCGCGACCTGGAGGCGTTCGCGGTCGGTTTCGCGATTTCGGAAGGGATCGTCACGCGCGGTGCCGATATCAAGGACATCGAGGTGGTGCTGCATACCGAGGCGGCGATCCCGCACGCGGAAGTGCATCTCGAGGTGGTGCAGCAGGCCTTCGCCGCCCTCAAGGACCGGCGCCGCGCGCTGGCCGGGCGCACCGGCTGCGGCGTATGCGGGATCGAAAGCATCGACCTGCTCGATCTGGCGCCCGAGCGGGTGCCCGTCACCGGTTTCCTCGAACGGCTCGCGCCCGATGCGCTGGCCCAGGCGGCGCGCGCGCTGCCCGCTCACCAGGCGCTGACGCGGCTCACCGGCGGCCTGCACGCCGCCGCCTGGTGCGACGCCGGCGGCGCGATCCAGGCCGCGTTCGAGGATGTCGGCCGCCACAACGCGCTGGACAAGCTGATCGGCGAGCTGGTGCTCCAGCGAGCCGACCTGACCGACGGCTTCGTGTTCCTGTCGAGCCGCGCGAGCTACGAACTGGTGCGCAAGGCGGCCCGGGTCGGCATTCCGCTGGTGGCGACGATCTCGGCGCCCTCCTCGCTGGCGATCGCGATCGCGAAGGAAGCGGGCCTGCGCCTGGTCAGCTTCTGCCGCGAATCGGGCTACGTCGACTACGGCACGGCCTGAGCGTCGCGCGATCAAGCGGCCGCGCGCGGCAGCGAGCCGGCCCGGCCGCCGCCTTGTTCAGTCGAACTGACGAAAGTCCGGCTTGCGCTTCTCGAAGAAGGCACTGATCGCCTCGCGCGCTTCCGGCGCGCGCAGCATCTCGCCGAAATGCTTCGCCTCCTCCTCCATGCGCGCGGCCACCTCGATATTGCTGCCGGTGCGCTTCATCAGCGCCTTGGTCACGCGCAGCGACGATGCCGGCAGGGCAGCCAGCTTCTGCGCCTGGGCGAGCGCGAAGGCATCGAGCTCGGCGGCCGGCAGCACGCGGTTGACGATGCCGATCCGATGCGCCTCCAGCGCGTCGAAGGTCTCGCCGAGCATCAGCTTCTCGGCCGCGACCTGGTGGCCCGTCAGGCGCGCCAGCAAGAGGCTCGAAGCCGCCTCGGGGCACAGCCCGAGCTGCGTGAACGGCAGCGACAGCTTGGCCGTGTCGGCCGCGTAGACCAGGTCGCAATGCAGCAGCATGGTCACGCCCACGCCCACCGCGATGCCCGGCACCGCCGCGACGATCGGCTTGGCCGCCGTGCTGATGCGGTTCAGAAACTGGAACACCGGTGCATCGGGCGTGTTCGGCGGGACCTTCATGAAGTCTTCCAGGTCGTTGCCGGCGCTGAAATTGCCCTCGCTGCCGCGGATCAGGATCGCGCGCACGGCGCTGTCCTCCTGGGCCGAGGCGAGCGCGTCGGCCATCGCCTGGTACATCGCCGCGGTGATCGCGTTCTTCTTGGCGGGGCGCGCGATCGTGATCGTCAGGACGCCGTTCGCGACGTCGGTCTGGATATCCATCTCACCGTCTCCTCAACTTCTGGCTCGATAAAAAAAGCGGTGCGCGAGCGAGCTGCCCGCGCACCGCCGTCATCGGGTGCGTGACCCGCCTACAGCCGTTCGATGATGCCGGCGGCGCCCATCCCGGTGCCGACGCACATCGTGACCATCCCGTACTTCAGGTTGCGGCGACGCAGCGCGTGCACCACGGTGGCCGCGCGGATCGCGCCGGTCGCGCCGAGCGGGTGGCCCAGCGCGATCGCGCCGCCCATCGGGTTGACCTTCGAGGGATCGAGGCCGAGATCGCGGATCACGGCCAGCGACTGCGCCGCGAAGGCCTCGTTCAGCTCGATCCAGTCGAGATCGTCCTGCTTGAGGCCGGCGGCCTTCAGCGCGGCGGGGATCGCTTCCTTCGGGCCGATGCCCATGATCTCGGGCGGCACGCCGCGCACCGCGAAGCTCACGAAGCGCGCCAGCGGCGTGAGGTTGAACTGCTTGAGCACCTTCTCCGAGACCACGATCAGCGCGCCGGCGCCGTCCGAGGTCTGCGAGCTGTTGCCGGCCGTCACCGAGCCCTTGTTGGCGAACACCGTGCGCAGCTTGGCCAGGCCTTCGGGCGAAGTGTCGGCGCGCGGGCCTTCGTCGAGCTTGAGCTCGCGCGTGCGGATCTCGACCTCGCCGGTGGCCAGGTTCGGGAAACGCTCGGTGATCGTGTAGGGCGAGATCTCGTCGTTGAATTCGCCGGCTTGCTGCGCGGCGAAGGCCTTGCGGTGCGATTCCACCGAGAACGCGTCCTGGTCCTCGCGGCTCACCTTCCACTGCTCGGCCACGCGCTCGGCGGTCAGGCCCATGCCGTAGGCGATGCCGACGTCCTCGTTGCGGTCGAAGATATGCGGCGACAGCGAGGGCTTGTTGCCCATCATCGGCACCATGCTCATCGACTCGCAGCCGCCCGCGATCAGCGCGTCCGACTCGCCCACGCGAATGCGGTCCGCGGCCATCGCCAGCGCAGTGATGCCGGAGGCGCAGAAGCGGTTGACCGTGACGCCGCCGACCGTGTTCGGCAGGCCCGCCAGCAGCGCGCCCATGCGCGCCACGTTGAGGCCCTGCTCGGCCTCGGGGATCGCGCAGCCGATGATGGCGTCCTCGATCAGCTTGGTGTCGAGGCCCGGCACCTGCGAGACCGCCGACTTGATCGCGTGGACCAGCAGCTCGTCGGGCCGGGTGTTCTTGAACGCGCCGCGCGGCGCCTTGCCGATCGGCGTGCGGCTGGCGGCGACGATGTATGCGTCTTGCAACTGTTTGCTCATTTGTGGCTCCTGTCGGCCGGCGGCGGCGCGCTCGCGCCCGTGCCGGCCTCATGCAAGGTTGTTCGCGATCCGCTCAGTTGCGCACCGGCTTGCCGGTCTGCAACATGCCCATGATCCGCTCCTGCGTCTTCTGCGTGCCGAGCAGCTCGACGAAGGCGCGGCGCTCCAGCGCGAGCAGCCATTCCTCGTCGACCGTGCTGCCCGCCTCGACGTCGCCGCCGCAAACCGCTTCCGCGATGCGGCTGGCGATGCGGTAGTCGTGCTCGCTGATGAAGCGGCCATCGCGCATGTTGACCAACTGCGCCTTGATGGTCGAGATCGCCGAGCGGCCCGCCACCGGGATTTCCTTGGCCTTGAGCGGCGCGCGATAGCCGGTATCGGCCAGCGCCCGCGCTTCCTTCTTCGCCACGTCGAGCAGCTCGAAGACGTTGAACACGATGGTGTCCGAGGGCTTCACGTAGCCCATCGCGCGCGCATCGTGCGCCGAGGCCGATACCTTGGCCATCGCCGCGTTCTCGAAGGACTTGGTGACGAACTTGAGGATCTCGGTGGTCGCGCCCGCCGCCGTGGCGGCTTCCGCCGCGCGCAGCGCCGCTTCCTTGAGGCCGCCGCCGGCCGGCACCAGGCCCACGCCCACTTCCACCAGGCCGACGTAGCTCTCGACGTGCACCACGCGCTTGGCGCTATGCAGCATCAGCTCGCAGCCGCCGCCCAGCGCGATGCCCGAGACGGCCGCTACCACCGGCACGTTGGCGTACTTCACGCGCAGCATGCCTTCCTGGAATTTCTTGACGAACGGCTCGATGCCCTTGGCGCCGCCCATCATGAAGGCGGGCATGGCTTCCTCGAGGTTCGCGCCGGCCGAGAACGGGCCGCCCGGCGTGCCGAGCTTGAGCGAGGTCGGCTGCCAGATCACCACGCCCTTGTAGTCCTTCTCGGCCAGTTCGATGGCCTGCGCCAGGCCGTCGATCACGCCCGGGCCGATGGTGTTCATCTTCGACTTGAACGAGACGATCACCACGTCGTCCTCGCCCGCGCGCTCGTCCACCCAGGCGCGCACCGAATCGGTCTCGAACAGCGTCTTGCCCCAGCAGAGCGGATCGCGGCCGGCCTCGCCGAGCAGCGGCGCGCGGAACACCTGGCGCTCGTAGACGGGCAGCGAGGAACGCGGCACGTACTTGGCCGCCGACGGCGACCACGAACCTTCGGCGGTGTGCACGCCGCCCTTCTCGGCGACCGTGCCTTCCAGCACCCAGGCGGGCAGCGGCACCTTGGCGAGCGCCTTGCCCGCCGCGATGTCCTCCTGCACCCACTCGGCCACCTGCTTCCAGCCGGCGGCCTGCCAGCCCTCGAACGGGCCTTCGTTCCAGCCGAAGCCCCAGCGGATCGCCAGGTCGACGTCGCGCGCGTTGTCGGCGATCGACTCGAGATGGAAGCCGATGTAGTGGAACACGTCGCGGAACACCGACCACAGGAACTGCGCGTGCGGATGCGAGGTCTCGCGCAGCAGCTTGAGGCGCTCGGCGGGCGGGCGCTTGAGGATGCGCGCCACGGTCTCGTCGGCCTTCGCGCCGCCGTCGACGTAGCTGCCCGACTTCGGATCGAGCACCTTGATCGCCTTGCCTTCCTTCTTGTAGAAACCGGCGCCGGTCTTCTGGCCGAGCGCGCCCTGCTTCACCAGCTCGGCGAGCACGGGCGGGGTTTCATAGACGGGGAAGAACGGATCGTCGGCAAGGTTGTCCTGCATCGTCTTGATCACGTGGGCCATGGTGTCGAGGCCCACCACGTCGGCGGTGCGGAAGGTCGCCGACTTGGCGCGGCCCAGCCGCACGCCGGTCAGGTCGTCCACTTCGTCGAAGCGCAGGCCGAACTTGGCGGCCTCGGTGATCACCGCGAGGATCGAGAAGATGCCGACGCGGTTGGCGATGAAGTTCGGGGTGTCCTTGGCGCGCACCACGCCCTTGCCGACCACGCTGGTCAGGAAGGTCTCGAGCTGGTCGAGGATCTCGGGCCGCGTGTGGGCGGTCGGGATCAGCTCGACGAGGTGCATGTAGCGCGGGGGATTGAAGAAGTGCACGCCGCTGAAGCGCGCCTTCAGCTCGTCGGAGAAGCCGTCCGAGAGCGAGGTGATCGACAGGCCCGAGGTGTTCGAGGCGAAGATCGCGTTCGGCCCGATGTGCGGCGCGACCTTCTTGTAGAGGTCGTGCTTCCAGTCCATGCGCTCGGCGATCGCCTCGATCACCAGGTCGCATTCGGCGAGCTTGGCGAGGTCATCCTCGTAGTTCGCGGGTTCCAGGTACTTCGCGTCGTCCTTCACGCCGAACGGCGCCGGCGACAGCTTCTTGAGATTCTCGATGGCCTTCAGCGCGATGCCGTTCTTGGGGCCTTCCTTGGCCGGCAGATCGAACAGCAGCACCGGGACGCGCGCGTTGACGAGATGCGCGGCGATCTGCGCGCCCATCACGCCGGCGCCGAGCACGGCGACCTTGCGAATGATGAAATTGCTCACGGGACTCCTCCGGAAAGAACCGCGCGTCGCGCCCGGCAGGCGGGCTTCGGAACGCGCGGCGTGTGAGTGTGCTGGGGCGCCCGGGCCGCCGGCCCGGGCCTCGCGTCAGAACAGCGCTTCGTCGACTTCCATCAGCGTCTTCGAGCCGGCGCGCGCGGCGCGGATGGTGGCCGCCGTTTCCGGCAACAGGCGCGCGAAGTAGAAGCGCGCGGTGGCCAGCTTCGACTTGTAGAACGGATCGCCCGAGCTTTCCTTGTCGAGCGCCAGGCGCGCCATGCGCGCCCAGAAGTAGGCGAACACCAGGTGCCCCGCGGTGCGCAGGTAAGGCACGGCGGCGGCGCCCACCTCGTCCGGGTTCTGCATCGCCTTCATGCCGATTTCCATGGTCAGCTTCTGCAGCTTCTCGCCGATGTCGGCCAGCGGATTGACGAACTCGGCCATCTCCGGCTTCACGCCCTCGGCCTCGACGAACGCGGTGACGATCGCGCCGAACTTCTTGAGCTTGGCGCCCATGTCGCCGAGCACCTTGCGGCCCAGCAGGTCGAGCGACTGGATCGAGTTGGTGCCTTCGTAGATCATGTTGATCCGCGCGTCGCGCACGTATTGCTCCATGCCCCATTCGGAGATGAAGCCGTGGCCGCCGTAGATCTGCATCGCGTGGTTGGTGCACTCGAAGGCGTTGTCGGTCAGGAAGGCCTTGATGATCGGCGTGAGCAGGGCGACCAGGTCGGCCGATTCCTTGCGCACCGATTCATCGCCGTGCGAGAGCTCCTTGTCGATCTGCAGCGCCGACCAGTAGGTGAAGGCGCGCGCGCCTTCGGCGTAGGCCTTCTGCGTGAGCAGCATGCGGCGCACGTCCGGATGCACGATGATCGGGTCGGCCGGCTTTTCCGGCGCCTTCGGGCCCGTCAGCGAGCGCATCTGCAGGCGCTCCTTCGCGTAGGTCAGCGAGTTCTGGTAGGCGACCTCGGTCAGCCCCAGGCCCTGCATGCCGACCCCGAGGCGCGCCGCGTTCATCATCACGAACATGGCGTTGAGGCCCTTGTTCGGCTCGCCGACCAGCCAGCCGGTGGCGTTGTCGAGGTTCATCACGCAGGTGGCGTTGCCGTGGATGCCCATCTTGTGCTCGATCGAGCCGCACTTGATGCCGTTGCGCTCGCCCGGTTCGCCCGAGGCGTCGGGGATGAACTTCGGCACGATGAACAGCGAGATGCCCTTGGTGCCTTGCGGCGCATCCGGCAGGCGCGCCAGCACGAGATGGACGATGTTCTTCGCCATGTCGTGTTCGCCGCTGGAGATGAAGATCTTGGTGCCGCTGATGGAATAGGCGCCGCCGGTGATCGGCTCGGCCTTGGTGCGCAGGATGCCGAGGTCGGTGCCGCAATGCGGCTCGGTCAGGCACATGGTGCCGGTCCATTCGCCCGACACGAGTTTCGGCAGGTACTGCTGCTGGAGTTCGGGTGCGCCGTGCGCGTGCAGGCATTCGTAGGCGCCGTGCGAGAGGCCGGGATACATGGTCCAGGCCTGGTTCGCCGAGTTCATCATCTCGTAGAGCGCGTTGTTCACGAAGGCGGGCAGCCCCTGGCCGCCGTAGTCGGGATCGCAGCCCAGCGCCGGCCAGCCGGCATCGATGTACTGCCGGTAGGCTTCCTTGAAGCCGGTCGGCGTCTTGACGACGCCGTCGCCCTCGTATTTGCAGCCTTCGCGGTCGCCCACCTGGTTGAGCGGGAACAGCACCTCGGCGCAGAACTTGCCGGCTTCCTCGAGCACCTGGTTGATGGTGTCGGCATCGAGGTCCGCGTGTTTCGGCATCTGCTTCAGTTCGGCTTCGACATTCAGCAACTCATGCAGCACGAATTGCATGTCGCGCAGCGGGGCAACGTACTGTCCCATGACTCTCTCCAAAGATAGGGCACTTGGCTCGAGCCTCGCGCGGGCGTCAGGGCACCGCTACCGGCTCTCGCTCTGATACGAAACGATCGTCTTTTCCAGCGCGGCCCACGTCAGACGCACGCCATCCGGCAGATGCAGGAAACGGGCGTCATGGTGCAGACCGAGCGTGAAGCTGTACAACTCGAAGAGCATCACGTCCGGATCGGTATCCGGGCGCAGATGGCCTTCGTCCTTCGCCTGCGAAATCGCACGCAGCAGCGCCGCGCGCCAGGCCGTCACGCTCGCGATCAACTGCTCGCGCACCGGGCTGTCCGGCCGGTCGTCGTACTCGACGGCGCCGCTGATGTAGATGCATCCGGTGGTCACTTCCTGGATGCGCTTCTCGATCCAGCGGGCCAGCATCGCACGCAGGCGCGGCAGGCCGCGCGGCTCGCGCAGGCTCGGAAAGAACACCTCGCTCTCGAAGCGGCGGTGATACTCGCGAACCACCTCCACCTGCAGGTCCTCGCGCGAACCGAAATGCGCGAACACGCCGCTCTTGCTCATCTGCATGCGCTCGGCCAAGAGGCCGATCGTCAGACCTTCCAGCCCGTCCCGGCTGGCAAGGTCCAAAGCTGCTTCGAGTATCGCGGCACGCGTCTGTTCGCCTTTTCGCATAAGCTTGATGTCTAAACCGTTCACGGGTAATCCAGAAAATCGAACGGCCGTACTATTATTGAGTGCGGCCGTCGTTCGAACAAGGAAATTATTAGATACCGGTGTCTAACCGCCCCGCTATTGTTGTCAGGTTCGGGCGGAACCGGAAGCAGGGCTTGTCCGCCCCCTCGGATGCCTGCCGGGCAGCCTGCGTTCGCGCAACGAACGGGCCCGGCGGCGGCCTTTCATCGGCCTGTCATGATCGCGCGTGCGGCCGGCCGTCAGTCGTAGCCGCCCACCGTCAGCAGCTTCATCGCGCCGCGGTAGACCGTGTAGGCCAGCCAATTCAGCAGGCGCTCCATCGGCGGGCGGGCCGCGAAACGGGCCGGATCGATCTCCCTGCCGTCGGCGAAGGCCGCGTCGATCGCCTCGCGCAGCGCCTGGATCTCGGCGTCGTGCTTGACCAGCACCACGTTCGCCTCGTTGTTGAGCATCAGGCTCAGCGCGTCGAGGTTGGACGAGCCGACCGTCGCCCAGTTGTCGTCGACCACCGCCACCTTGCCGTGCAAGATGGTGCGATCGTACTCGGCGACGCGGACCCCTGCCCTCAGCAGGGCATGATAAAGGAATGGCACGGCGGTATCGAGTGCCACGAATTCCTTGCGACCGATCAGTACCCTCACCTCGATGCCGCGCCTTGCCGCATTGGTCAGCGCCCGGCGCAGCTTGCGGCCCGGCATGAAATACGGATTGGCCAGCACCACCGCCTGGCGTGCGCGGCCGATCGCGGCCAGGTAGGCCTTCTCGATCGCGCGGCGGTTCAGCACGTTGTCGCGCGCCACGAAGGCCACGCTCGGCTCGCTGATGTTGCGCAGCGCGCCGGCCTTGATCCAACGATGGCTGCGCATCCAGCGCCGGAAGCGCGCCGCGAAGGCCTCACTGGTCACCACCGGCGGCGCGTATTGCGCATAGCGCTTGTGGCCGGTGCGCACGCGGTACCACTGCACCTCGAAGGCGGCGCGGATGTCGGCCACCGCCGGGCCGGCCAGCTCGACGGCGAAGTCCCAGCGCGGATACGGCAGCGTCTCGCCGTTCTGGTCGTAGTCGTCGACGATGTTGATGCCGCCGCAGAACGCGTGGGAATCGTCGACGCAGGCCAGCTTGCGATGCGTGCGCGAGAAGCCGAAGCGGCCGAACAGGTAGCGGTTGTAGATGCGGTGCTCGATGCCGGCCTCGCCCCAGGTCTCGAACAGCGGCAGGCGCGCCGTGCCGATGCCGTCGGTGATCACGCGCACGTGCACGCCGCGGGCGGCGGCACGCAGCAGCGCGTCCGATACCAGGCGGCCGGCAGGGTCGTCGCAGAAGATGTAGGTTTCCAGCAGCACCGATTGCGAGGCGCTGTCGATGCGGCGCACCAGGGCCGGGAAGAATTCGGCGCCGCCGTCGCAGAGCGTGACGGTATTGCCCGAGGAAAACGCCAGCCGCGACGAGGACCCGCGTTCCTGCAGGAACAGGTCCCGCAGTTGGGTCAGGCGCAGCCGGCCGCCCCCGCTCATGTCCCGCGTGCCGCCAGACGCGCGGGCAGTTGCAGGATCGCCTCGCTGTTGGAGGGCGAATAGCAGCGCGCGGCGGCCTCGCGATAGGGCAGCCAGACGTAATCGGTATGCTCGCGCGGCGAGAGCGTCACGGCGATGCCGGCCGGCACCTCGAGGCTGAACCAGTGCTCGGTGTTGCGCGTGACGCCCGGCGCATAGCGATGCCGGTATTGCGGGTAGATGCTGTATTCGATCTGGTGGCGCCAGTCGTGGAGCGCACCCGGCGGCACGCCCTCGCCACCCACCACGATGCCCGTCTCCTCGCCCACCTCGCGCACGGCGGTGGCGGCCAGTGGCTCGTCGAGCCAGTCCTTGGCGCCGGTCACGGACTGCCAGAAACCCGGCAGGTCAGCGCGCTTGATGATCAGCACGTCGAGCGCGGCGGTGTGGATCACGACCAGGACGGATTCGGGAATTTTCGGTGGCTTCGTCATGTCTTGCGGTTCGGCGGCCGGGGCTCGGCGAGCCTGCCGGCCGGCAGCTTCGGAACCGGCAGACTGTACCGCAAAACGAAGGCCGACGCGTGTCGGGACGGGGCCCGCGGCAATCCGCCGGAACCGCCCGGCACCGCCGACGAGACGCCGGCGTCAGGCGCGCGGCAGCAGGATCAGCAGCATGGACAGCGTGGCGATCGAGGCCACCGTCGAGAACAGGATGGTGCGCGACGTCACCTGCGGCTCGCGGCGATAGAACTCGGCGAGCATGAAGGGCCCGGTGCCGGTCGGCAGCGCGGCCAGCACCACGGCCATCGCGACCAGCACCGGCGGCAGGCCGAACACGCGCGCCGACAGCCACCAGGTCAGCGCCGGCTGCACCACCAGCTTGATCGCGGTGAGCAGCAGCGCATCGGGCAGCACGCCGTGCGCGGGCCGCTTCTCGGCCAGGAACAGGCCGAGGCTGACCAGCGCGCAGGGGCTGGCGGCGCCGCCGAGCAGCTTGAGGAAAGTCTCGACGCTGGCCGGCGGCGCGACATGCGCGGCCGATACCAGCGCGCCGACGATCGGCGAGACGATCAGCGGATTGCGGCCCAGCGAGGCCAGTACCTTCAGCGCCAGCCGGTGCGGCGCGCGCTCGCTCTGCAGGCCGATCTCGATCAGCACGATCGCGAAGCCGAACAGCACGCAGGCCACGATGATGGTGACGATGGTGGTCGGCATCAACCCGGGCGGGCCGAACACCAGCAGGGCCAGGGGAAAGCCGATGTAGCCGGTGTTCGGGTAGGCGGCCGCGATCGCGTCGACGCTGGCGTCGGCGAGCGGCCGGCCGCGCGCGAGGCGCAGTGCGAGCACTGCGCCGAACACGGCGGCGCAGGCGATCGAGAAGGCGGCGATGAAGCGCGGCTGGTCGAGCTGCGCCCAGGTGGCATGCGCCATCACGTCGAACAGCAGCGCCGGCAGCGCCAGCCAGACCACGAAGCGGTTCAGCTCCGAGGCGGCGCTGGGGCCCAGCAAGCCGCGCCGGCGGCAGAGGAAACCGGCCAGGATCAGCGCGAAGATCGGCAGCAGGATGGGCAGCGTGGCGGACACGGCGAGACTCGGCAAGGCAGGAGGGACGAAAAAGCGCCGGCGGCGTGACGGCCGGGCAGGAAAACCGACGAGCCTAACCCGCCCGCTTGATACAATCCAATGCGATTTTTAGTGTCTTCTCATACCTTTTCTGCATCGTGCTCGATATCAAGCCGCTCCGCTATTTCGTCGCGCTGGCCGAAACGGGTCATTTCGGCCGCGCCGCGACGCGCCTGAACCTGTCGCAGCCGCCGCTGTCGCGCCAGATCGCGGCGCTGGAGGCCTCGCTGGGCGTGACCCTGGTCGAGCGCGGCCCGCGCGGCGTGACGCTGACGCCGGCCGGCGAGCGCTTTCGCGACGACGCGAAGGCGATCCTGGCCGCCGTCGAGCGCGCCGCCCACCACGCGCGCGCGGCCGCCTCGGGCGCGGCCGGCAAGCTGACGGTGGGCTTCACGATGTGCGCCGCCTACAGCGTGGTGCCGCGCTACGCGCGCGAGTTCGGCGCCGCCTGGCCGGAGGTCGCGCTGCACCTGCGCGAGACGGTCTCGAACGATCTCGCCGAGCAGGTGCTGAACGGCCATATCGACGCGGCGATCCTGTTCCCCGGGCCGCCGCACGAGGGGCTGGAGCAGCGCATCGTGGTCACCGAGCCGCTGTGCGTGGCGCTCTCGCGCGAGCATCCGCGCGCACGGGCCCGCCGGCTGCGGATCGCCGAACTGGCCGGCGAGCCCTTCGTGATGGCGGTCGAATCGGTCGCGCCGACCTTGCGCGCGGCCATCGTCGGCCACTGCCGCCAGGGCGGCTTCGAGCCGAACATCCGGCTCGAGGTGCAGCTGCAGCAGACCGTGCTCGGGCTGGTCGACGAAGGTGTCGGCGTCGCGCTGGTGCCCGAATCGATGCGCCGCGCGCAATGGGCCGACGTGGTGTTCCGCCCGCTGGTCGACGCGCCGACCATCGAGCAGGCGCTGGTCTGGTCGCCGGCGAATCGCAACCCCTGCCTGGCGCGCTTCCTGGCGATCGCCTGAAGCGTACCGAAGCGCGGCGTCTGCCCTCGCTGTGCCCCTGTGCCCGATCGACGGGCGATAAAAAACCCTGCCGACGTTGCCGCCGGCAGGGTTTTTTTCATGCGCAGCCTGGCGAGAAGCCTCAGGCCTTCGGCGCTTCCGGCTGGCGCAGGCGGATATGCAGTTCCTTGAGCTGGCGCTCGTCGACCGGGCTCGGCGCCTGCGTGAGCAGATCCTGCGCGCGCTGGGTCTTCGGGAACGCGATCACGTCGCGGATCGAATCGGCGCCGGCCATCATCGTGACGATGCGGTCCAGGCCGAAGGCGATGCCGCCGTGCGGGGGCGCGCCGTATTGCAGCGCGTCGAGCAGGAAGCCGAACTTCGCCTGCGCTTCCTCCGGCCCGATCTTCAGCGCGCGGAACACCTTGCTCTGCACGTCTTCCTGGAAGATCCGCACCGAACCGCCGCCGATTTCCCAGCCGTTCAGCACCATGTCGTAGGCCTTGGCCAGGCAACGGCCCGGGTCGGTCTCGAGGTACTCGAGGTGCTCGTCCTTCGGGCTCGTGAACGGGTGGTGCGCGGCCACGTAGCGGACCTCGTCCTCGTCGTACTCGAACATCGGGAAGTCGATCACCCACAGCGGCTTCCAGCCCGACTCGACCAGGCCGTTGGCCTTGCCGAATTCCGAGTGGCCGATCTTCAGGCGCAGCGCGCCGAGGCTGTCGTTGACCACCTTCGCGCGATCCGCCGCGAAGAAGATGATGTCGCCGTCCTGGGCGCCGGTGCGCTCCAGGATCGCCGCGATCGAGGCGTCGTGCAGGTTCTTGACGATCGGGCTCTGCAGGCCGTCGCGGCCCTTCGCCTTCTCGTTGACCTTGATCCAGGCCAGGCCCTTGGCGCCGTAGATGCGCACGAATTCGGTGTAGCCGTCGATATCGCCGCGCGTGAGCTCGCTGCCCTTGGGCACGCGCAGCGCCGCGACACGGCCGTCCTTCGAGTTGGCCGGCGTGCTGAACACCTTGAACTCGACGTCCTTCATGGCATCGGTCAGCTCGGTGAATTCGAGCTTGACGCGCAGGTCCGGCTTGTCCGAACCGAAACGCGCCATCGCTTCCGAATACGGCATCACCGGGAAGCTCGCGTCGAGCTCGACGCCGATCGTCTTCTTGAAGACGTGGCGGATCATTTCCTCGAACAGGTCGCGAATCTCTTGTTCGCCGAGGAAGGAGGTCTCGCAGTCGATCTGGGTGAATTCGGGCTGGCGATCGGCGCGCAGGTCCTCGTCGCGGAAGCACTTGGTGATCTGGTAGTAGCGATCGAAGTTCGCCACCATCAGCAACTGCTTGAACAGCTGCGGCGACTGCGGCAGCGCGAAGAACTGGCCCGCGTTGACGCGCGAGGGCACCAGGTAGTCGCGCGCGCCTTCCGGCGTGCTCTTGGTGAGCATCGGCGTCTCGATGTCGATGAAGCCCTGCTCGTCGAGGTACTTGCGCACCTCGATCGCCACGCGGTAGCGCAGGCGCAGGTTGTTCTGCATGTGCGGGCGGCGCAGGTCGAGCACGCGATGCGTGAGGCGCGTGGTTTCGGAGAGGTTGTCGTCGTCGAGCTGGAACGGCGGCGTGACCGACGGGTTCAGCACCGTCAGCTCGTGGCACAGCACCTCGATCTTGCCGCTCTTGAGGCCCGCGTTGATCGTGCCGTCCGGACGGCCGCGCACCAGGCCCTTGACCTGGATGCAGAACTCGTTGCGCACGCCTTCGGCGGTCGCGAACATCTCGGCGCGATCCGGATCGCACACCACCTGCACGAGGCCTTCACGATCGCGCAGGTCGATGAAGATCACACCGCCGTGATCGCGGCGGCGATGCACCCAGCCGCACAGCGACACGGTTTGGCCCAGCAGGTGTTCGGTCACGAGACCGCAGTATTCAGTTCGCATCGACATGATGTTTGCTTTCGTTCGGTTTTTGATCAACGGGGCGCGGCTGGCGCCCGGAAATTACAGCGGCGGCTCGACGGGCGGCCGCGCCGGTGCGGGCACGGGCACCGAGGGCGCGACCACGCCCATCGAGACGATGTACTTCAGCGCGGCGTCGACCGACATGTCGAGCTCGACCACCTCGCTTTTCGGCACCATCAGGAAGAAACCCGAGGTGGGATTCGGCGTGGTCGGCACGTAGACGCTCACGTACTCTTCCTTCAGGTGGTTGACCACGTCGCCGCCCGGCACGCCGGTCAGAAACGCGATCGTATAGGACCCGCGGCGCGGGTACTCGATCAGCAGCGCCTTGCGAAAGGCGTTGCCGCTGCTCGACAGCAGCGTGTCCGAGACCTGCTTGACGCTGGTGTAGATCGGCCCGACCACCGGGATGTGCCGCACCACCGCATTCCACCACGTGACCAGCTTCTGGCCGATGAAATTCTGCGTGGCCAGCCCGACGATGAAGATGAAGGCCAGCGTCAGGACCGCGCCGATGCCGGGCAGGTGGAAGCCCAGCAGCCGCTCGGGCTGCCAGGATTCGGGCAGCAGCAGCAAGGTCTGGTCCATGATGCCGATCACCGAGCCGAGCACCCACAGCGTGATCGCCAGCGGAACGAGGACCAGCAGGCCGGTCAGGAATACCGTTTTGAGGGTCGTCTTCTTCATCATCTGCCGTCAGGTAAGCACGCCGGAGCTCGGCACGCACAAGCCGCCGCCCGGACCGGGCGCCGGACGAGTCAGGTATCGCTGGCGGCGGCCGGCGCCGCCGGAGCCGCTGCCGCGGGTGCCGCTGCCGGCGCGGCGGCGGGCTTGGCCGCCTCCCCGCCCGCCGCGGCTTCCCCGCCGGAGGTACTACCGCCGGCCTCGGCTGGCGCATTGGTGGCGGCGGCGCTGGTGCCGCCCGAACCGCCCCGGAAGTCGGTCACGTACCAGCCCGAGCCCTTCAACTGGAACCCGGCTGCGGTGACCTGCTTGCGAAAGGCATCCTTGCCGCATTCCGGGCAAACGGACAGCGGCGCGTCGCTCATCTTCTGGAGCACGTCCTTGGCGAAACCGCACGCATCGCAACGATAGGCGTAAATCGGCATGATCTTTTCCCGCGGAAACTAGAAACGTCTTGCAAAACCTTGAATTATATCCGAAAGCCCGCTCAGCTCCCTGAGCGGCGGCGCCAGCTCAGCCATTGCTCGCGCCCTTCGAACACCGGCAGCGAATCCGTGACCGGGCGCGCTTCCTCCAGCGTGAAATACGAGCCGAGCAAGGCATCGAGCGCATCGCGGTCGATCCCGAACGGCGGTCCCTTGGGCGTCGCGCCGATGAAGAAGCAGCCGGCCAGCAAACCACCCTCGGGCAGCAGCGCCGCCATGCGCGCCGCGTAGTCGTCCCAGCGCGCGGGCGGCAGCGCGCAGAGGAAGGCGCGCTCGTAGATCCATTGCGGCCGGAACGGCGGCGTGTAGGCGAAGAAGTCCGCCTCCTCCACCAGCCCGGCATGCTCGCCCAGTTGCCGGCGCGCGGCGGCCACCGCGCTCGCCGAGAAATCGATCGCCTTCACCGGCCAGCCGGCGCGCGCCAGCCAGAGCGCCTCGTGCGCGCTGCCGCAGCCGGGGATCAGCACCGGGCACGGCGAACGCGCGGCCGCGAAGGCGGCGAACGCATCGGGCACGCGTGCCA
The DNA here is from genome assembly GCF_011753035.1 of Burkholderia sp. Ax-1720. Taxonomy (NCBI): domain Bacteria; kingdom Pseudomonadati; phylum Pseudomonadota; class Betaproteobacteria; order Burkholderiales; family Burkholderiaceae; genus Burkholderia; species Burkholderia sp. Ax-1720. The sequence goes on from NZ_VWWK01000125.1 coordinate 18,967, forward strand.
GGTCCCAGGGCACGAAGCCGCGTTCGAAACGTTCGTCCCAGAACGCGGCGCTGCCCGGATCGCGGCTCGCGAAGCCGGCTGCCGCGCCGGGGGCGATCGATGCGGCCGGCACCTCGGCCGAGGCTGGCGCCGAAGCGCCGGCCTGCTTGCTGGTATCGCTCATCTGCTCTCCCGATTTCGCCGCCGGCAGCATCGCCGCGAACACTCACCGCCGATCACGGCCAGGCGCCGTCCGTCGCCGCGCTCAGGCGCCGGCCGCCAGCACCAGCAGCACGCGCGCCACGATCGCGCCGACGCCGACCGCCAGCCCGAACACCAGCAGGGCCTGCAGCAGCCGGTTGGTGCGCTTCTGCTCGGTCAGGATCTGCTGCATCAGCTCGTCGCTGAGCCCGCGCGGCGAATCGTGCCGCTCCGCGAACGCCTGGTGGATCAGGCGCGGCAGTTGCGGCAGCGTCTTGCTCCATTGCGGCGCCTCGACCTTGAAGCGCTCGTACCAGCCGCGCAAGCCGATCTGCTCGGTCATCCAGCGCTCGAGATAGGGCTTGGCGGTCTTCCAGAGATCGAGCTCCGGGTCCAGCGAACGACCCAGGCCCTCGACGTTGAGCATGGTCTTCTGCAGCAGCACCAGTTGCGGCTGGATCTCGACGTTGAAGCGGCGCGAGGTGGAGAACAGGCGCATCAGCACCTGGCCCAGCGAGATGTCCTTCAGCGCGCGGTCGAAATACGGCTCGCAGACCGCGCGGATCGCGCTCTCCAGCTCCTCGACGCGCGTATGCGGCGGCACCCAGCCCGACTCGAGGTGCAGGGTGGCGACACGATGGTAGTCGCGCTTGAAGAAGGCCAGGAAGTTCTGCGCCAGGTAATTCTTGTCGAAGTCGGAAAGCGCGCCGACGATGCCGAAGTCGAGCGCGATGTAGCGGCCGAAATGGTTCGGGTCGAGGCTCACGAACACGTTGCCCGGGTGCATGTCGGCATGGAAGAAGCCGTCGCGGAACACCTGGGTGAAGAAGATCTCCACGCCTTCGCGCGCCAGCTTGGGGATGTCGACGCCCGCCGCGCGCAAGGTGTCGACCTGGCTGATCGGCACGCCCTTCATGCGCTCCATCACCAGCACCGAGGACGAGCTGTAGTCCCAGAACATCTCCGGCACCAGCAGCAGGTCGAGCCCGGCGAAGTTGCGGCGCAGCTGGCTGCCGTTGGCGGCCTCGCGCATCAGGTCGAGCTCATCGTGCAGGTACTTGTCGAACTCGGCCACCACCTCGCGCGGCTTGAGGCGCCGGCTGTCGGGCCAGAGCCGCTCGGCCCAGGTGGCGATGTCGCGCAGCAGCGCCATGTCCGAGTCGATCACCGGCAGCATGTTCGGGCGCAGCACCTTGACGGCCACTTCCTTGCCGGCGTGCGCGCCCTCCTTGAGCTTGGCGAAATGCACCTGGGCGATCGAGGCGCTGGCCACCGGCACCGGGTCGAACTCGTCGAACAGCGCGCTGATCGGCGCGCCCAGCGACTTCTCGACCAGCGACATGGCCAGCGCCGAATCGAAGGGCGGCACCTGGTCCTGCAGCTTGGTCAGCTCGATCGCGAAATCGGGCGGCAGCACGTCGCGACGCGTCGACAGCATCTGGCCGAACTTCACGAAGATCGGCCCCAGGCTTTCGAGCGCGCGGCGCAGGCGCACCGCCGGCGGATCGGAAAAGCGGCGGCCGATGGTGGTGATGCGCAGCAGCAGCTTGACGCGGCGATCGTCGATGCGCGACAGCATGACCTCGTCGAGGCCGAAGCGGATCACGGTGTAGACGATTTTGATGAAACGGAAAATGCGCATGCGGTACAGCCCTCAGTGCCCACCGCGCGAGCTGCCGCCCGCCGGTGTGCCGGATCGTTGTTCTAGGCGCTCGATACGCTTCTCGACGCGGGCCAGGGCATCGCGTGCGCGGGCCAGTTCGGCGTCGAACTCGCCGAGCGCGGCGCGGCGCACGACCTGCGGGTTCTCATCGAGAAAATATTCGCTCAGCGAGTCGAGCAGATTACGGCTGGTACGACGCGCCTGGTCGCCCGCCGAACGCACCAGGGTGGCGATGCGATGGGCGGGAGCATCGCCGAGCACGCGCGCGAGATCCTCCTCGGGCTCCCAGCGCAGGTGTTCGGCGAGCTTGGCGAGCTGGGTGGCGAATTCGGCATCGCCCTCCAGCTTGACGTGCTTCATGACGGCGGCCTGCCCCCCCTGCACGAAGGCCGTGACGGCGTCGAACGGCGATTGCCGCGCGCCGCCCAGGGCGATCGAGACGTCGGGCTGCGGCGCCTCGTGAGCCTCGACAGCGGCGAAATAGCCATCGGGCTGCACCAGCAGCAACAGGGTCAGCGGAGGGAATTCGAGCCGGGCGGTTTTCCCGGCATAGGGAATCAGGCGTTCGCGCGCCCAGGATTCGCGGGCGAGCAGATGGTTGACAGCAGCGGCGACAGACTTGGCGGCAAAGGTCATCGGACTGAGTAAAAAACCCGCGCAAGCAGGGTGCCCGCGCGGGTTTCTATTGTAACGTCGGATCGGTCCGGCCCTGTTCCGGCGTGATACCGGGTGCGTCCAGGGCCGGCGTGCCGCCTTCGCTCAGTGCAGGTTGATCTGCTGGATGCCGGCCAGCAGCCAGCCTTCGTTGCCCGACTTGGTGAGGTTCCAGACCTCCTCGAAGGGCTCGGCCGAGGCGCCCGGCGCCTCGCGGATCAGGCCGTGGAAGCGCACGCTCGCCTCGTACTGGTTGCCGCGCTCCTCGACGCCGAGCAGCTCGGCCTCGAGCTGGACCACGTCGGTCTGGTTCTTGTCCGCGCCGCGCGAGGCCAGGTCGACCTTCACCTCGGCGAACATCTCCGGCGTGGTGAACTCGCGGATATCGGTCATGTTGCCTTCGTCCCAGGCCGCCTGGAGGCGGATGAAGTAGACCTTGGCATTACGCACGAAGGCCTCGCTGTCGAAGCCGGCCGGCACCGACGGCGCCGTGCCGGCGGCCGCCAGGCCCGCGCCCGCTGCCGCCGCGCCGCCGCCGAACACGCCGGCCGCCTCGTTGGCATAGCTGCTCGACGAAGCCGGCTGCGGCTGCTGCGGCGGCGAGGCCTGGGCATAAGCCTGGTTCTGGCTCGCGTAACCGCCGTTCGAACCGGCGTCGTAGCCGCCGCGGTTCATTGACGAACCCGGCGACGAACCCGCGCCCGCATAAGCCGGCTCGGGCTTGCGATTGCGGTTCATCAGCTTGCGCACGATCCAGATACCGATGAAGGCCAGCAGCGCGATCACGATCACGTTGGCCATCATGCTGGCAAAGGCGCCGCCCAGGCCGAAGTGCGACAGCAGCGCAGCGATGCCGAGGCCGGCCGCCAGGCCGGCGATCGGCCCGAGCCAGCGCGAGCGG
>NZ_VWWK01000126.1:0-22218 GCF_011753035.1 Burkholderia sp. Ax-1720
GAGGCGGGCGCCACGGCGGCCGGCGGCGCGCTGCCGGCGATCGAGCGCATCGAGGCGCTCGCCACGCCGCTGTCGGGCGCGCAATACCGGCTCTGGTACCTGCATCAGCGCGACCCGCTGAATACCGCCTATCACCTGCCGGACCTGCTGACGCTGGACGGCGCGCTCGACGAGGCGGCCCTGCGCGCGGCGCTGGCGGCCACGCTGGCCGAGCACGAATCGCTGCGCACGCGCTTCGTGGTGGAAGGCGAGACGCCGCTGCAGGTGATCGACGCGCCGGCCGCGCCCCAACTGGCGCGCCACGACCTCTCGACGCTCGCGCCCGAGGCGCGCCGCGCCGCGCTCGATGCGCTGGTGCAGCGCGAGCTCGGCACGCCCTTCGACCTCGAACGCGGGCCGCTGGCGCGCTTCAGCCTGGTCCGGCTGGCCGGCGAGGAACACGCGCTGCTGTCGATGTTCCATCACATCGTGATCGACGGCTGGTCGGTGGCCTTGTTCCAGCAGAGCCTGGCGCGCCACTACAACCAGGCGCGCGCCGGCCGGGCACCGGCGCTCACGGCCGCCGACCCGGCCACGCGCGCGCTGCAATACCGCGACTTCGCCGACTGGCACCGCCGCCTGCTCGACGGCGGCGAGCGCGAACGCCAGCTCGACTACTGGCGCGCGCGGTTCGACGGCACGCTGCCGGTGCTGCAACTGCCCACCGACCACGCCCGGCCGCCGCAGCCGAGCGGCGCGGGCGCGGCCTTCTCCTTCGAGCTCGACGCGGCGCTGGCCGCGCGGCTGGAGGCGGTGGCGCAGCGTCACCACGTCTCGATGTTCATGCTGCTGCTGGCGGCCTACGCGGCGCTGCTGGCGCGCTACGCCCGCCAGGACGACCTGTTGATCGGCGTGCCGGCGCTGGGCCGCGGGCGGCCCGAGTTCGAGCCGGTGGTCGGCTTCTTCGTCAACACGCTGGTGATGCGGCTGCGCGCCCAGCCCTCGACGCGCTTCGCCGAGCTGCTCGACACGGTGCGCGCCACCTGCCTGGAAGCCTTCGACCATCAGGACGTCGCGCTCGAGGAGATCGCCGCGGCCGTCAACGGCCAGCGCGAACGCGACGGCAGCGGCCTGTTCCAGACCATGTTCTCGTACCAGGACGGCGCCGCGCTGGAGACGGCCCGCTTCGACGGCCTGCACGCCGGCAATCTCGAACCCGAGCATCGCAGCGCGAAGTTCGACCTGTATCTCGCCACCTGGTCGCTGGACGGCCGGCTGCACGGTGGCTTCGAGTACAGCACCGACCTGTTCGAGGCCGCCACGGTGGAGCGCCTGGCCGCGCACTTCCGCCATCTGCTGGCGGGCGTGGCCGCCGATGCGGGCACGGCGCTGCACGCGCTGCCGCTGCTCGACGAGGATGAGCGCCGCTATCAGCTGGAGACGCTCAACCAGGCGCGCCGGCCGCTGGAGCCGGGCCTGACGGTGCGCGAGCTGTTCGCGCGGCAGGCCGCGCGCGTGCCCGAGCGCATCGCGGCGAGCTGCGGCGATCGTTCCATGACCTACGCCGAGCTGGACCGCGCCTCCGATCGCGTGGCCCACAACCTGCTCGCGCTCGGCGCGCGCGACGAGGCCCTGGTCGGGCTGCTGCTCGGCCGCGATCTCGGCTACCTGGTGGCGATGCTCGGCGTGCTGAAGGCGGGCCTGGCGTTCACGCCGCTGAACCCGGCCGATCCGCTGCCCAAGCTGGAGCGTGTGGCCGAGCTCGGCAAGCTGCGCTACGTGCTGCACGACGCGGCCGGCGCCGGCTGCGCGCAGGCATTGAACGTGGCCGCCGAGCGCGTGGCGCTCGACACGCTGCTGCGCGAGCCGGCCGCGCCGGGCGCCTTCCTGCCGCTCACGCCGGCCTCGCTGGCCTACGTGATCTACACCTCGGGTTCCACCGGCCTGCCCAAGGGCGCGATGATCGAGCAGCTCGGCATGCTCAACCACCTGCTGGCCAAGATCGACGACCTCGGCATCGGCGAGCGGGACGTGGTGGCCGAGATGGCCGTCACCACCTTCGACGTGTCGATCTGGCAGTACCTGGTGGCGCTGCTGGTGGGTGGGCGCACCGCGGTGATCCCCGGCGACGCGGCCTGGGATCCGCAACAGTTGTTCGCGCAACTGGATGCCGAGGGCGTGACGGTGTTCGAGTCGGTGCCCTCGCACATGAAGATCCTGATCGACGAGCTCGAATCGCGCCCGGGCGCCGAGCGCCTGCCGGGCGTGCGCGTCTACGTCAGCAATGCCGAGGCGCTCACGCCCGCGCTCTGCGAGCGCTGGTTCGCCTGCGTGCCGCACATCCCGGTGGTCAATACCTACGGCGCGACCGAGTGCTCGGACGACACCAGCCATCTGTGGATCCGCGAGCCGCTCGGCACCGCGCTGCCCTATGTGCCGATCCAGGGCACCCTGCCGAACCTGCGCACCTACCTGCTCGACGCACAGCTCGAACCGGTGCCGCTCGGCGTGACGGGCGAGGTCTATATCGGCGGCACCGGCGTGGGCCGCGGCTACCTGGGCGACCCGCTGCGCACGGCGCGCGCCTTCCTGCCCGATCCGTTCTCGGCGCTGCCCGGCAGCCGGCTCTACAAGACCGGCGACCTGGCGCGCTACCGCCCGGGCGGCACGCTCGAGTTCCTCGGTCGCGAGGACTTCCAGGTGAAGATCCGTGGCCAGCGCGTCGAGATCGGCGAGGTCGAGAAGGCGATCGGCGATCACGACAACGTGCGCCAGGCGGTGGTGGTGGCCGCGCGTGATGCGAAGGAGCGGCTCTACCTGCTCGGCTACGTGATCCCGCATCGCCACCCGGCGCCGACCGTGCCGGAGCTGCGCGCCTTCGTGGCCGAGCGCGTGGCGGGCTACATGGTGCCGGCCTCCTTCGTGCTGATGGACAGCTTCCCGCTCAACGCCAACGGCAAGGTGGACCGCAAGCGCCTGCCGCAGCCCTCGGACCAGGACGTGTTCCGCCGTCACGAGCACGTCGAGCCGGCGGCCGGCACCGAGGCGCAGCTCGCCGAGCTGTGGCGCGAGCTGCTGGAGGTGGACCAGGTGGGCGCGCTCGACAGCTTCTTCGAACTGGGCGGCCATTCGCTGCTGGCCGCCGAGCTCACGCTCAAGCTGCGCACCCGCTTCGGCGTGGCGCTGCCGCTGCGCGCGCTGTTCGAGGCGCCGCAGCTGCGCGCCGTGGCTGCCGCGCTCGATGCGCTGCGCGACGGGCAGGGCGCGGTGGTGCCCGAGCCGATCGAGCGCCTGCCCGCGCAGCCGCATTACGAGCTCGCGCCCTGCCAGGTGCCCGAGTGGTACGCCTACCAGATGGACCCGACGAGCCCCGTCTACAACATCAGCGTGTCGGACCTGTTCTTCACCGGCAAGCTGAACCGCGATGCCTTCGTCAAGGCCTGGCAGACCCTGCTCGACCGCCACGAGGTGCTGCGCGTGAAGTTCGACTACCGCGACGGCGCGCCGATCCAGATCGTCGATCCGTCGATCGGCATCCATGCCGGGGAGGTGTTCCTCGATCGCACGCAGTTCTCTGGCGCGGAGGCGATCGACGAGGCCAACCGGCTCGGCGCGCGCTTCGGCGTGGCGCCCTTCGATTTCGCCACCGGGCCGCTGTTCCGCCTGCACGTGGCCAGCTACGGCGGCGACTTCCACCAGCTGATCTTCGTGGTCCACCACATCATCTGGGACGAGACCTCGCTGATCAACCTGATGCTGGAGATGAGCGAGCTGTACAACGCCTACGCCGCCGGGCGGCCGCCCGAGGTGCCGGCCATCGAGGTGGGCTACTTCGACTACGTGCAGTGGATGCACCGCCAGTTGCGCTCGGGCGCCTTCGACGAGCACAAGCGCTACTGGCTCGACATGTATCGCACGCTGCCGCCGCCGCTGGACCTGCCGACCGACCGGCCGCGCCCGAACGTGATGTCGTATCGCGGCGATGCGCTGCGCAGCTGGCTGCCGCGCGGCGTGGTGCGCAAGATCGAGGCCTACCTGAAGCAGCACGACGTGACGCTGTTCATGCTGCAACTGGCGATCATCGACGCCTACCTGGCGCGCATCAGCGGCCAGCACGACTTCGTGATCGGCTGCCCGATCGCGGGCCGCGCCGACGAGCGCCTCAAGCCCCTGTTCGGCCTGTTCGCCACGCCGATGCCGATCCGCTGCACGATCGACGAGGGCATGAGCTTCGCCGGGCTGCTGGCCCAGGTGCGCCAGCGCACGCTGGATGCCTTCGAGCATTACCACTACCCGTCGAACCAGGTGATCGAGCAGTTGCAGCACGAGAAGGACCTGTCGCGGCCCAAGCTGTTCTCGATCATGTACGGGGTGCAGAACAACAAGAGCGACCTGATGAGCCGGATCCGCTTCGACGGGCTGGCGCTGAGCCTGGAGAACGTGGTGGACACCGAGAACAAGTCCTCGCGCTTCGACCTGAACTTCGTGGTCGACCAGTTCGGCAGCGACATCATGTTCAGCTGCATCTACAACGCCGACCTGTTCGAGGGCGAGACGGTGCGGCAGATGCTCGACAACATGACCGCGCTGATGGAGCAGGTGCTCGACGATCCGCACCAGCCGCTCGCGCGCTACACGATGGTCGGCGCGAACGGCAATCCGCCGGCCGTGGTGCACGGCGAGCCGGTCGAGTACGACGCGCGGGCCAGCATGCACTCGCTATTCGCCCGGCAGGCCGCGCGCACGCCGCAGGCCACCGCGCTGGTGATCGACGGCGAGCGCCACGACTACGCGACGCTGAACCGCCAGGCCAACCGCCTCGCGCATTACCTGATGTCGCTCGGCGTCGAGCCGGGCGACAAGGTGGCGGTGCTGCTCGAGCCCTCGCTGGCGATGATCGTCTCGCTCTACGCGATCCTGAAGGCGGGCGCGAGCTTCGTGCCGATCGGCTCGCAGACGCCGCAAAAGCGCATCGACGCGATCCTGCGCGGCTCCCGCGCGCGCTGGGCCCTGACGGCCGGCGCCACGCGGCGCGCCTTCGCGCAGTTCGCCTACGACGTGGTGCTGGTCGACGAGGTGATGGGCGCGCTGGGCGGCTATTCCGATGCCGATCCGGCGCCCGTCGAGCCGCGTTCGCTGGCCTACGTGCTGCATACCTCGGGCTCGACCGGCACGCCCAAGGGCATCGAGATCGAGCATCGCGGCGTGGTCAGCATGATCGCCGACCTGCAGCGTAATTATTCGCTCGATGCGCGCGACCGCGTGCTGTTCCATACGCCGTTCACCTTCGACGTGTTCATCCAGGACGTGTTCTGGCCGCTGGCCTCGGGCGCGAGCGTGGTGGTGATGGGCGACGACTGGCTGCGCAGCGCGCATGCCTACGGCGAGCTGATCGAACGCGAGGGCGCGAGCTTCGCGCAGTTCGTGCCCTCGATGCTGGAGAGCCTGGTGCAGGCGCGCGAGCGCGGCGAGATCGGCGCCTTGCCCTCGCTGCGGCACGCGGTGGTCGGCGCGGCCGCGCTCTATCGCGGCCTGGCCGAGCGCTTCGCCGCCGCCTTCCCGGGCTGCCGCCTGCATAACCATTACGGCCCGACCGAGGTGACCGTCGACGCGAGCCGCTTCGATTGCAGCGAGCCCTATGCGGGCGACACCGTGCCGATCGGCCGGCCGGTGGGCAATGCCAGCCTGCATGTGCTCGACGCGCAATTGCAGCCGGTGCCGCGCGGCGTGATCGGCGAGATCTGCGTGGCCTCGCCGGGCCTGGCGCGCCGCTACCTCAACGACGACGCGGCGAGCGCGCGTGCCTTCGTCGAGATCGAGTACCAGGGGCAGCCGCTGCGCGTCTATCGCACCGGCGACCTCGGGCATTGCGATCGCGCCGGCCTGGTGCATTTCCACGGCCGCGCCGACCGGCAGTTGAAGATCCGCGGCAACCGCGTCGAGCTGGAGGAGATCGCCAGCGCCTTGCGTGCCCATCCGTCGATCGCGGCGGCCGCGCTGCAGTACCGCGAGGACCTGGGCAGGCTGGTGGCCTTCGTCGAGCAGTCGGCCGAGGCGATCGGCGTGGCGGGCGAGCCGGGCGGGGCGCCGCGGTATGCGTTCACGCTCGAGCAGCGTCCCGAGCTGACCGCGGCGGCGCTGGCCCTGCGCGAGCCTGCGCCGCTGCCCGAAGCCGTTGCCGAAGCGGTTGCCGAAGTCGCTGGCGCGAGCGGCCTGGGCGACGACGAGGGCGAGCCCGGCGTGCCCGCCGTGGCCGAAGCCGGCAACGAGCTGGCGCGGCGCTTCCCGGCCTGCCAGTTGGTGCTGACCGATGCCGCCAGCCAGGTGCTGGCCTGGATCGAGGCGGTGCCGCTGCGTGCGGACGCGATGGCGGATTCGCTCTCGCTTCCGCTCGATCGCGAGGCCGCGGTGTCGCTCGCGGCGGCCCAGCAGGATGCGGGGCAGGTGCCCGACACGCTGCTGGTGTTCGATGCGCCCGACGCCTTGCCGGCCGCGCAGGCCGAGGCGCAGGCCGCGCAATGGCGGCGCGTCGCGGCTTCGCTGGGCCTGGCGCGTTTGCGCCTCGCGAGCGACGCCGAGGCCGCCACGCTCGCGCCGTCGGCGCCGAGCCTGACGCGCGAGGCGGTGCGCAGCTGGCTGCGCCAGTCGCTGCCCGACTACATGATCCCCGACCAGGTGCACTTCATCCCGGCGATCCCGCTGACCGAAAGCGGCAAGGTCGACGCGCGCCGGCTGCCGGTGATCGAGGTGGGCGAGCGGCAGCAGCGGCAGGCCGCCAGCACCGATCGCCAACGCGAGCTGGCGGCGATCTGGACGCGCCTGCTGGGCGCGGCCGCGGTTGGCGTGACCGACGATTTCTTCGAGCTGGGCGGCCAGTCGCTGAAGGCGATCGAGATGATCTCCGAGGTGAGCCGGCGCTACGGCCAGAAGATCGAGCTTCGCCAGTTCTACGAAAACCCGACCATCCGTGCCCTGGAGACGCTGCTCGACGGCCGACCCTGAACGCGGGACACGCGCGCCGGCCCGCCGCCGCCGGCGCGCGCCCGAACTCCAAGCGGACACGCATTACCACCGAATCATCGACGAATCACAACTGGACTGAAGAGGACAACACATCATGTACGTACTCGGGATCAACGCCGCTTACCACGAATCCGCCGCCTGCCTGATCAAGGACGGGCAGGTGGTGATGGCGATCGAGGAAGAACGCCTGAACCGCATCAAGCACGGCAAGCTGTCGACGCCGGAAACCACCGGCCAACTGCCCTGGAAGTCGATCCGCAAGTGCCTGGACGCGGCCGGCATCGAGCTCGACCAGGTGGCCCATATCGGCTACTCCTTCAGCCCCGAGATCCTGCAGGAAGGGGTGGCCTCGTGGCGCGCCGCGAGCGGCGGCACGCACGACTGGCCGCTCGACAAGCAGAGCTACCAGACGCTCGAGGGCGGCCTGAGCTTCGCCGACGGCGTGCTGTCCTCGCGCCGCCAGTTGATCGAGGAAGCCGGCTTCCAGGGCGAGTTCCACTTCCTGCCGCACCACGACTGCCACGCGGCCAGCGCGTTCCACGTCTCGCCCTTCGAGAAGGCGGCGGTGCTGGTGATCGATGGCATCGGCGAATGGGCCAGCACCTCGCTCTATCACGGCGACGGGCTCAAGCTCAGCAAGGTGCACGACTTCAACTTCCCGAACTCGCTGGGCTTCGTCTGGGAGAAGCTCTCGAAGTACCTCGGCTTCAGCCAGTACGACGCCTCCAAGGTGATGGGCCTGGCCGCCTACGGCGACGCCAGCAAGACCATCGAGCTGTTCTCGCGCATCGTGCCTGACAAGGCGGACATGACGGTGGACCTGTCGGTGCTGCGCCACGAGTCGCCCGACTTCTCCACGCTCGAGACGCTGTTCGGGCTGCCGCGCCGCCACGAGCCGGTCGATTTCAACACCGACAACTGGCAGGCCTACGTGGATGTGGCCGCCGGCCTGCAATTGCTGACCGAGCAGGTGCTGATCCACATCCTGCGCAAGTTCGACCGCCAGACCTACCGCAACCTCTGCATGGCCGGCGGCGTGGCGCTGAACTGCGCGGCCAACGGCGTGATCGTGCGCGAGAAGCTGTTCGACGACGTGTTCATCCAGCCCGCCTCGAACGATGCCGGCACCGCGCTGGGCGCCTGCTTCCTGATCTGGAACGAGGTGCTGGGCCAGCCGCGCAACTACGTGTTCACGCATTCCTACCTGGGGCCGTCGTATTCCGACGACGAGATCGAGGCCGTGCTCAAGCGCACCACGCTGGCCTATCACAAGGTCGAGATCGAGAAGGAGGTGGCCCAGCTGATCGCCAAGGGCGCCGTGATCGGCTGGTTCAACGGGGCGATGGAATGGGGCCCCCGCGCGCTGGGCGGCCGCAGCCTGCTGGCCGATCCGCGCAATGCCGACATCCGCGAGGTGATGAACGTCAAGGTCAAGCACCGCGAGCTGTACCGACCTTTCTGTCCGAGCATCCTCGGCGAGCAAGCCGAGGCCTGGTTCGAGGGCAGCACCGCGTCGGTGGCCGGCAAGTACATGCTGACCACCTCGGTGGCGCGCGCCGACAAGGCCGACCGGATCCCGGCGGTGGTCCATTTCGATCGCACGGTGCGGGCCCAGGCCGTCTATGCCGAGGACAATCCGCGCTATCATCGGCTGATCTCCGAGTTCTACGCGCTGACGGGCGTGCCGCTGCTGCTGAACACCTCGTTCAACGATTCGGAGCCGATCGTCTGTACCCCGCAGGATGCGATCAACACCTTCATGAAGACCGATATCGACTACCTCGCGCTCGGCAACTTCCTGATCTCCAAGCAATAAGATGAGCCGTGCCGCCGGGCGCCGCGAGAGGGCGGCCGGCGGTGTTTCCGTGTCCCGTTTCGGAATCCCGTATCCATGACTTCCCGTAAGCGCCGCCTGTCGAGGTGGCTCAAGATCCTGGCAGGCCTGCTGGTGCTGGCCGTGGTGGCGGTCGCCGTCGGCGCGACGCTGTTCCTGCGCGCGAGCCTGCCGCAACTCGACGGCGAACTGCGTGCCGCCGGGCTCGGCGCGCCGCTGACGGTGACCCGCGATGCCGCCGGGGTGCCCACCCTGAGCGGGCGCGACCGCTACGACCTGGCCTACGGGCTCGGTTACCTGCATGCGCAGGACCGTTTCTTCCAGATGGACTACCTGCGCCGCAGCGGCGCGGGCGAACTGTCGGCCCTGGTGGGCAGCGCGGCGCTCGGCCTGGATCGCGAGCATCGCCTGTACCGCTTCCGCGCGCGGGCCCGCGAGGCCGTGGCGCGGCTCTCGCCCGACGAACACAAGGCGCTCGATCGTTACACGCAGGGCGTCAACGACGGGCTGGCTGCGCTCGGCGCGCGGCCCTTCGAATACGCGCTGCTGGGCGCGCGCCCCGAGCGCTGGCAGCCGGAGGATTCGCTGCTGGCGATCTACGCGATGTACTTCGAGCTGCAGGGCAACCTGCCGGCGCGCGAGGTCGGCCGGCTGTGGTTGCGCACGCATGCAACGGCCGAGCAGCAGGCCTTCCTGCTGCCCGAATCGTCGACGCACGACGCGCCGCTCGACGCGGCCGGCATCGACGCGCCGCTCACGCCGCTGCCCGAGAACGCTCCCGAAGGCTTCCGCGGCGGCTCGGACGGCCTGCAGAAGCGCGCCGCGCTCGATTTCCGTTCCTCGATCGGCAGCAATAGCTGGGTGATCGCCGGCAAGCGCAGCGCCAACGGCGCGGCCATCGTCGGCGACGACATGCACCTGGGCATCGCCTTGCCGAACACCTGGTATCGCGCCGCGCTGGTCACGCAGGACGGCACGCACACGCGCCGCGTGGTGGGCGTGACGCTGGCCGGGCTGCCCGGCGTGGTGGTCGGCAGCAACGGCGAGGTGGCCTGGGGCTTCACCGACGGCTACATCAACGGCCTGAACCTGGTGCCGCTCGAACACGAGGGCAGCGACCCGCTGGCGTTCCGCGTGAACGGCGTGAGCGGGCGCGCCCGGGCCTATACCGAGACGATCGGCGTGCACGGCGCCGCCGCGCAGACCATGACGGTGCTCGAAACGTCCGTGGGCCCGGTGCGGGAGATCGACGGCCGGCCCTACGCGGTACACTGGGTCGCGCAGGCGCCCGAGGCGGTGAACCTGACGCTGGGTGGGATGGCCGAGGCCAGCGACCTGGACAGCGCGATGCGGATCGCCAACGCCTCGGGGATTCCGGCCGAGAACATCATGATCGGCGATCGCTCGGGCCGCATCGGCTGGACCATCGCCGGGCCGCTGCCGGATCGGCGCGACGTGGGCGCGGGGCCCGGCTGGCGGGGCGTGCTGCCGCCCGAGGCGGTGCCGCGCGTGGTCGATCCCTCGGGCGGCCAGCTGTGGACCGCCAACAACCGGCAACTGGCCGGCGACGCCTATCGATTGATCGGCGACGGCGGGGCCGACCACGGCTCGCGCGCCTCGCAACTGCGCGACGACCTGACGGCGCTCGGACAGACCAGCGAGCCCGCCGCCTACCAGGTCGATCTCGACGATCGCGCGCTGTTCATCACGCCGTGGCGCGAGCGCGCGCTGCGCCTGCTCGACGACGCGGCCGTGGCCGGCCATCCGCAGCGCGCCGAATTCAAGCGCCTGCTGACCGAAAGCTGGACCGGGCGCGCCAGCGTCGATTCGGTCGGCTACCGGCTCGCGCGCGGCTTCCTGTATCGCCTGTCCGGCGACGTGTTCGGCGGGCTCGACACGCAGATCCACCAGCTCGATCCCGATGCCGACTACGAGCATGTGAACTCGCGCTGGTCGATCACCATGGCGCGCCTGCTCGACGCGCAGCCGGCGGGCTGGCTGCCGGTCGGCGCCGGGAGCTGGCGCGAGCTGCAACTGAAAGCGATCGACCAGGTGATCGCCGAGCTCACGCGCGACGGCGCGAAGCTCGACCAGGCCACCTGGGGCCGCCACAACACGCTGCGCATCGCGCATCCGTTCGCCTCCAGCGTGCCGCTGCTGGGCCGCTGGCTGGCGGCGCCGGCCGAGCAGGTGCCGGGCGATTCCGGCATGCCGCGCGTGGCGGGCCCGAACTTCGGGCAGTCGGAGCGCATGGTGGTGTCGCCGGGGCACGAGGAGGCCGGCATCTTCAACATGCCGGGCGGGCAGAGCGGCCATCCGCTGAGCCCCTTCTTCCTGGCCGGCCACGAAGCCTGGGTGAAGGGCGAGCCCACGCCGTTCCTGCCCGGGGAGGCGAAGCACAGCCTGCGATTCGTGCCCTGACGAGCCCCGCTGAGCCCCGAGGTGTCTTGAAGCGCTTCAGGCCGGCGCGAAGCGCGGGCTGGAATACCGAAGGGGGCCGCGATCCCGGTGGATCGCGGCCCCCTTCCATTTGGCGGAGCGACGCGTGGCTCAGGCGCGGCTGGTCGCCAGGCACGGCGCGCGGAACATCCGCTCGAACATCAGGCCGCGCAGCGTGCGGGCCAGCACCACGATCCACAGCATACCGAGCAGGCTGGCGAAGCCCAGGCCGAGGCCGGTGAAGATGCCGAAACCGGTCACGTGGGCGAGGTTGAAGGTCGCGAGCGTGTAGACGCCGATCGGAAACGTGAAGCCCCACCAGCCGAGATTGAAGGGCAGCCCCTCGCGGCGATAGCGCCACATGAACAGCAGGGCACAGGCCAGCCACCAGAGCCCGGCGCCCCAGAGCAGCAGCGCGCCGAGCACGCCGAAGTCGCGGGCGGCGACGGCCACGCTTTGCAGCGCCGTGCCGGCGAAGGCCTGGCTGGCGGCATGGCCGAGCGTGAGCAGGCCGAGCGCGCCGGTGCCGATGGGGCCGAGCGTGAGCCAGCTGGTCACGCCGAGTTCGCGATGCGGCAGCTTGTGGATCACCAGGCGGAACAGCACGATGGTCAGGATCGAGAAGGCCAGCGGCACCGAGATCGCCCACAGCACGTAGCCGAGGCCGATCACCACCTGCGCGGCGGCGGGGTCCAGGTGCGGCGCCAGCAGGGCGGCGCTGGCGGCGGCCACCTCGGGCGCCACGATCGGCAGCAGCAGGGCCGCGGTCAGCTTCTCGAGGCTGTGTTCCTGCACCGTGAACACCAGGTAGGGCACGCCGATCGCGACCAGCACCGACAGCGCCGCGTCGAAGCTCCACAGGACCAGCGCGAGCTGCCCGGCCGTGTTGCCCTGCTGCGCGCCGCCGAACAGCACCAGGCCATTGACGATCGGCGCCAACCCCATCGGCAGCGTGCCGAGAAACAGCGATTGCATCGGGTGGTGCAGCATCGGCCGGATGGTGTCGCTGAACAGCACCAGGCGAGCGACGAACATCGCGGCGAACAGCGCGTAGAGCAGGATGTCGAGGCGCCACAGCCAGGCGGCGGCCAGCGTCTTGAGCGGCGAGGCGCCCGGCAGCGCGTTCAGCACCAGGTAGACCACGCCCGTGCCCATCGTCACGGCGAACCAGTTGGGCGTGAACTGGCGGATATTCTCGAGCCAGGCGGGCCGCTGGGCGGCGCGGCGGGCGAGGGCGGCTTGGGAGGTTTTCATCATGGGCTCCGATCGGATCGGGAGGAGATGAGGGCAGTCTAGGGTTCGTGGCGGGATAAGAAAAATACATATTAATGATTGGAAGCATGCTTTTTTGATATGCTTTGCGCCGGCTTCCGAGGTCTCGATCGAAAGATTGCCGCCGGGCCGGGAATAAGTGCCCGCGCGCGGTGTTTGCCTGTCATGAAGCCCGTTGCCGGCGGCATCGTCATGCCCGCCGACCGGGCCACGAGGTCTGTCCACTCATGAACTTCACGCATTTACTGGCCTTCCACGAAGTCGCGCGCGCCGGCAGCATCAGCGCCGGCGCGGAGCGCCTGCACGTCAGCCAGCCCGCCGTCACGCGCGAGATCCGCGAACTCGAGGCGCGGCTCGGCCTGGTGCTGTTCGATCGCCTGCCGCGCGGCGTGGCGCTGACCGAGGCGGGGCGGCTGCTGTTCGACCACGCGTCGCGGATCTTCGCGCTGGCCGACACGGCCGAGAGCGAACTGCGCGAGCTGGCCGGCCTTGGCGCCGGGCATCTGCGGATCGGCGCGAGCAACACGCTGGGCGTCTATCTGGTGCCGGCCCTGATCGCGCGCTTCAACGCACGGCACCCGCGCATCACGATCGACTTGACGGTCACCAATACCGAAGGCGTCGAGGCCGGCCTGCGCGATCTGAGCTTCACGCTCGGTTTCGTCGAGGGCCCGTTCGATACGGCCGTGCTCGACGCGCGCCCGATCGGCGCCGACGAGATCGCCGTGGTGGCCGCCGCCGGCCATCCGCTGGCCGGGCGGCGCCTCGCGCCGGCCGATCTCGCCGAACACGCCGTGATCCTGCGCGAGCCCGGCTCCGGCACCCGCGCGATCGTCGAGGAGGCCTATGCGCGGCTGGGGCTGTCGATCACGCCGCTGATGTCGGTCAGCGATACCGAGGCGATCAAGCGATTGTTGCTGGCACAACAATCCCTGGCCTATCTCTCGCGGCTGAGCGTGAGCGACGAACTCGCGCGTGGCGACCTGCAACTGGTGGAGGTCGACGCGCCGCGTATCGAGCGGGCCCTGCACATGGTCTGGCTCAAGGCTCGCTCGCTGTCGCCCGGCGCGCAGGCGCTGATGGCGCTGGTGCCGCCGGGCGCGGCCGGCGATCTCGCGGCGCCGTCGAGCGCCTCCGCCACGCCACGCCAGGCGGCGAAGGCCCGCCGCAAACCGGCCTGAGGCCGTCGCGCGGGCGCTGCCGCTCGCGCGTTTCCTGTCTTTTCCTCCCTTCCGTTTTCCCTGCACCCGCTCGCATCGTTGGATCGCGCCGCGATATCTCGCGTCGCGATGTAACCGAATCGCCGCGCCGCCCGATCTGGTGAATGACGGCACGCATTTCGCCTCGCCTGAAAAAAGATTCGGGACGAGACGGGAATATTCGTCGCGAAATGCTGTTAGCCCTTATGACAGGCACGCAACGAAGCAGCAAGCGAGCCCGTCGAGCGAACCGGAATCCATCGATTGATGAGGATTTCGAACCATTTATCCGAACCAGGAGCATCATCATGAAGAAGCTGAGCACCCTCGCCATCGCCCTTTGCGCCCTCACCGTCCCGGCGCTGTCGTTCGCCCAGGGCACCGCGCCGATCACGCGCGCGCAGGTGGTGGCCGAACTCGCGCAACTCGAACAGGCCGGCTACGATCCGGCGGCGGGCGAGAGCGTCGACTACCCGGCCAAGCTGCAGGCCGCCGAGGCGAAGGTCGCGCAACAGCAAGCCGGCCAGGCGCAGCGCGCCCAGGCTGCGAACGGCCAGAACTCGGCCGCCTCGGACCCGAACTGCGTGGGCCCGGCCAGCTTCTGCAACGTGTATTTCGGTAGCTGAGCGATGCGTGCCGCATCGAACCCGGGTGCCGGCGCCATGCGCCCCGGCCGCCCGGCATGGATCGCGACCCGCCGGCGAGGCCGATCATGAGCCGCATCCTCGTGATCGAAGCGGATCGGCAGGCATTGCGAGGTATCGCGCAATCGCTGCAGCAGCAGGGCTTGTCGGCCGACGACACGGCCTCGGCGCGCGACGCGCTGTATCGCGTGACCAGCGGCGCCTACGCGCTGGTGATCGTGGCCTACGACCTGCCCGAGATCGACGGCCCCGCGCTGGTGGCGGCGATGCGCGCGACGGGCCTGAGCGTGCCGATGTTGGCGATCGACGCCCAGGGCAGCATCGAGCGCTGCGTGCGCATGCTGAAGGCCGGTGCCGACGACTACCAGCCGTTCCCGCTGGACCTGGAAGAGCTGGGGGCGCGCGTGCTCGCGCTGCTGCGACGGCAGGCGAGGCCGCCGGCACCGGCCGACGACGCGGCCGCGGCGCGCCTGCAGGCGGGCGGCATCGTGCTGGACCGGATTCGCCGCATCGCCCTGGTGGATGCCACCCTGGTGGAACTGCGCCCGACCGAGTTCCGCCTGCTCGAATTCCTGATGCTGAATGCCGATCGCGTGATGACGCGGCGGATGATTCTCGAGGCGGTCTGGCAGCATCATTTCGATCCGGGCACCAACCTGATCGAGGTGCACGTCAAGCAGTTGCGCGCCAAGCTGCGCGACCCGAACGGCCGGCGCTTCATCCACACGGTCCGGCGTGCCGGTTATTACTTCTCGGGCGATGCGCCGGATGCGCGTCGCGAGGCAAGGGACGAGGGCGGCAAGGACGATACGAACGCGCTCCCGCATCGGCGCGGCGACACACGCCCCAGCGCGCTGCATTCCCGCGCCTGAACCCGCGGCGACGATTTCACCAGCCTTCGCCGGGCGCGGCGGACGGCTCGACATGCGCGGCCGACAAATCGGCCACGCCGCGGCAGCCCAGCATCGCCAGCGTGCGATCGAGCTCGTCGCCGAGGATCTCGATCACGCGCGTCACGCCGGCCTCGCCGGCCGCCGCCAGGCCATAGAGCACCGCGCGCCCCAGCATCACCGCATCGGCGCCGAGCGCGAGCGCCTTGGCGATATCGGAGCCGCGCCGGATGCCGCTGTCGAGCAGCAGCGCGCCGCGCCGCTCGCAGGCATGGCGCGCGGCCGCGATCATGTCGATCGGCGCCACCGCGTCGTCGAGCTGGCGCGCGCCGTGGTTCGACAGGATCACGCCGTCGACGCCGAGCTCCAGGCAGGCCAGGGCGTCGTCGGTGCCGAGGATGCCCTTCACCAGCAGCCGATGCGGCCAGCGATCGCGCAGCCGCCTCAAGTCGTGCCAGTTGAAGCTCGCGTCCATCTGGCGGCGCAGCAGCGCGGCCTTCACCTCGACGCTGGCGTGGTCGTCGGCGCCCACGTTGGCCAGTGTCGGCACGCCGCCCGCGCGCAGCAGCGCGGCGCTCCAGCGCGGATGGCGCAGCGTGTCGAGCAGCAGACCCGGGCTGGGCCGCAGCGGTAGCGCGAAGCCGTTGCGCAGGTCGCGCTCGCGCTTGCCGTTGAGCGGCACGTCCACGGTTACCACCAGGGTGCGATAACCGGCGCGCGCGGCGCGCTCGGCGAGGCTGTCGGCCAGCTCGCGATGCATCACGTAGAGCTGGAACCACAGCTCGCCGCCCGCTTCGCCGGCCAGGCGCTCCAGCGAGACGTTCGAGGCGGTGGACATCGCGAACGGAATGCCGGCGCGCTGCGCGGCGCGGGCCAGCGCGATATCGCCTTGCGGCCAGATCAGGCCGTTCAGGCCGGTCGGCGCCAGCACGAAGGGCGCGGCGAGCCGTTGGCCGAGCAGGGTGGTGGACAGCTCGCGCGAGGCCACGTCCACCAGGCGGCGCGGCACGAAGGCCAGGCGCGCGAAGGCGTCGCGATTGCGGCGCAGGCCGCGTTCGTCCTCGGCGCCGCCGTCCAGGTAGTCGAACACGCGGCGCGGCAGCCGGCGTCGGGCGAGCTTGCGGAAGTCTTCGACGTTGATCGGTGGCGGCATCGGCGCGGTTCGGAAGTCCGGTGAGGCGGGGCGGGGCGCCCGGCGCGAAAGCGCACGAGTGTAAACGCTGGTCCGGCGGTTTGTCGCGTTTCCCGCCGTGCACGATACCGTCGGTCTCGCGGTGGCCTGGATTGAATCGCGCCATGCAGCAGCACGCGAATTTATCAAGAAAAATCAGCAAATAATTTATCGATCGCCGACGGTGCTATCGTAGCCGCCAGATTGCGCGCCGCTGCTTTCGCAAGGAAGCGGCACGCGATGCACAGAACGAAATGACGGCGGCTCGATGCCGTCGATATGGCACTGAGAGACATCCCGAAGCCATCGCCTGGCGGGCCCGACCGGCCAGCCGTGGCGCCTCGGGACATGCACAGGATGGGAGAGAGGGCCTTGTCGACTCAAGCAAGCGCCGGAGCCTCGCGGCTCTCGGTGATGAATTTCCTCAACGAGGCCGCCAACGAGTATCCGCAGGCGATCTCCTTCGCCTCGGGCCGCCCGGCCGAGCAGTTCTTCTCGCTGGAAGGCTGGCTGGAGGCGGTGCCCGACTACCAGGCCCACGCGGCCCGCGCGGCCGGCCAGGACCTCGCGCTGGCGGGCCGACGGCTCGCCCAGTACGGCCGCACGGCCGGCATCATCAATGCCCTGATCGCCGAGCAACTGCGCCTGGACGAGGGCGTCGACTGCGATACCTCGCAGGTGGTGGTGACGGCCGGCTGCCAGGAGGCGCTCGCGCTGCTGGTGCCCGCGCTGTGCCGCGCCAGCGGCGACGTGATGCTGGCGCGCAATCCCACCTATATCGGCGTCACCGGCGTGGCCGATTTCGCCGGCATCGAGATCCTGCCCGTCGAATGCGAGGCCGGCGAGAACTGGGAGCAGGCGCTGGCCCGCACCGCCGCCGCGCTGCGCCGCGCCGGCAAGACCGCGCGCGGTTTCTACCTGACCCCCGAGTTCGACAACCCGACCGGCACCGTGCTCGACGAGGCCGAGCGGCGCTCGATCATCGCCGGCTGTCTGGAACATCGCATCGTGGTGCTCGAGGACAATCCCTACGGCATGTTCCGCTACGACGGCGAGCCCACCAAGCCGATGATGGCGCTCGATCCGGCCGGCTGCGTGATCTACCTGGCCACCTATTCGAAGACGCTGTGCCCGGCCGTGCGAGTCGGCGCGGCGGTGTTGCCCAGGCGCCTGTTCGGCAGCGAGCAGGCCGCCGAACGCCTGCGCGCGGAAATCTCGGAGCGCAAGAGCTTCGTGACCGTCAACACCAGCCAGGTGACCCAGGCGCTGGTGGGCGGCGTGCTGCTGCGCGAGGGCCATAGCCTGCGGCGGCTGGTCGATGCGCCGCGTCGCTTCTACCAGGAAAATCGCGACGTGCTGCTGGGTGCGCTCGAACGCGCCTTCGGCACCGATGGCGAGATCCGCTGGAACCGCCCCGACGGCGGCTTCTTCCTCGGCGTCACGCTGCCCTTCGAGTTCGGCGAGCGCGAGACCGTGGAATGCGCGCGCGATCATGGCGTGATCGTGATGCCGATGACCTTCTTCTCGCTCGACGCCTCGCGTCGCCGCGAAGTGCGGCTCGCCTTCAGCAATGCCGGCGCGGCCGAGATCGAGGCCGGCGTGGCGCGCTTCGCCAGCTACCTCGGCGAGAAGCGCGCCTCGCTCGCCTGAGCGGCCGGACGCGGCGGCCCGCTCCCACCCGGAGCGGTGCCGATCCGCGCGGCCGTGTCCTCCCTCATCCATGCAAGGACCGTGCGCCGATGTGCCAAGCCCTGATCATCGATAACTTCGATTCCTTCACGTACAACATCTTCCAGCAGATGGGGCAGGTCTGCGGGGTCGAGCCGACCGTGGTGAAGAACACCGCCTCGCTCGACGAGATCGACTTCTCGCGCTACGACTGCATCATCGTCTCGCCGGGCCCCGGCACGCCGGCGGTGCCGGCCGACGTGGGCATCAGCGCCGACGTGATCCGCGATACCGAGCTGCCGCTGCTCGGCGTCTGCCTCGGCCAGCAGTGCATGGCGCACCTGTACGGCATGGAGGTGGTGCATGCGCCGGTGCCGATGCATGGCCGCGTCAACGTGATTCGTCACGACGGGCGCGGCGTGTTCGCGGGGCTGCCGGAGGAACTGTCGATCGTGCGCTACCATTCGCTGGTGGTGAAGGCGGTGCGCGAGCCCTTCGAGCTGTGCGCCTGGGGCGAGGACGGCGTGATCCAAGGCATCCGCCATCGCACGCGGCCGCTGCATGGCGTGCAGTTCCATCCCGAATCGATCTGCACCGAGGCGGGCATCGAGCTGTTCCGCAACTTCCGCGATATCGCCCTCGAGCACAAGAGCCACGTGGTGGCCTGAGCCGCCGCCGCGCAGCGTTCCTCGCCAAACGACATCGTCACGGCTTCATGCCGGCGATGTCGTTTTTTATTGCGCGGAAAACAAGCGTGGCGCATGCTGCTTTATCCGGGGCGCCGCGGAGTCGTTGCGCGCGCATCGAGTGGACTGGTCTGTCCTGCTGTCGGTTAAGACAGGTTCGAGTCCGGCACTGACTGAAAACGCGCGCGATATTACCGAAATTCCTCGATGTCCGGTAAATCATGGACATGAAATACCATCGAAAAATGCTGCGTCGCGATAGTTGTCAATTGGACGATGCGTCCGGAAATTGCGAAAAGTCAGTAACGAAAAGAAGAAAAATGTCGGAATACTGATCAATTCAAAAATTTCGTAAACGCCTTAACATCCTTGATGGATGGGCGTTTTCAGCCGATTTTCGATGTCTTCGATGGTCTTCGATAGTTCATATGATTGAGGCTGCCTATTTGCGCCATTACCAATACCAATTGGAATCGCGTGGCCTGTCTCAATAGCATTCACTCGTCTCGATAACCGGTATCCCCAGTGGTGTCACTTCCTCACGGAGACGAAATGAACAAACAGAAAACCCTGTCGCGATGGGCAATCCCCACCGCCGTCGGCCTGATGATGTCGTCGATGGCGTTCGCGGCAAACCTCACGCGCGATAACGGCTCGCCGGTCGGCGACAATCAGAACTCGCAGACGGCAGGCCCGAGCGGCCCGGTCGTGCTGCAGGACTCGCACCTCATCGAGAAGCTGCAACGCTTCGATCGCGAGCGCATCCCCGAGCGCGTGGTGCATGCGCGCGGTACCGGCGCCTTCGGCGAATTCGTGGCCGACGCGGACATCTCGGACCTGTCGGTCGCCAAGGTGTTCACGCCGGGCGCGCATACGCCGGTGTTCGTGCGCTTTTCGACGGTGATGGGCTATCGCGGCTCGCCCGAGCAGGCGCGTGACCCGCGCGGCTTCGCCACCAAGTTCTACACCAGCGAAGGCAACTGGGACCTGGTGGGCATCAACCTGCCGATCTTCTTCATCCGCGACGCGATCAAGTTCCCCGACTTCGTCCATGCCAACAAGCCCAGCGCGGTGACGGGCGTGCAGGATCCGAACCTCGCCTTCGACTTCTTCGCGCATACGCCGGAAGCCACCGCGATGCTCACGCGCCTGTATTCGGACGAGGGCATGCCCAACTCGTACCGCAACATGGACGGCTTCGGCGTGCACGCCTTCAAGCTGGTCAACGCGCAGGGCGAGGTGCACTACGTGAAGTTCCACTGGAAGAGCGCGCAGGGCATGCAGGGCATCCGTCCGCAGGACATCCCGGCCTCGATCGGCAAGGACTGGAACCTGATGAGCAACGATCTGTACGGCGCGCTCAAGCGCGGCGACGATCCGAAGTGGGACCTCTACATCCAGGTGCTCAAGCCGGCGGATCTCGACAAGTTCGACTACAACGCGCTCGACGACACCAAGGTCTGGGCCGACGTGCCGGAGCGCAAGATCGGCACCATGACGCTGAACCGCGTGCCGGACAACTACTTCGAGAGCACCGAGGAATCGGCCTTCGCGCCCTCGCGCATGGTGCCGGGCATCGAGCCTTCGGAAGACCGCATGCTGCAGGGCCGGATGTTCTCCTATGCCGATACGCAGATGTACCGCCTGGGGCCGAACTTCAACTCGCTGCCGATCAATCGTCCGCGCGTGCCGGTGGTCAACAACAACCAGGACGGGCTGATGAACGCGGGCGACCGCAAGGGCGAGGTGAACTACGAGCCCTCGACGCTCGGCGAGATCCCGCAGGATCCGAAGTACAAGTACGTGCAGACGCCGCTGTCGGGCACCACCCAGCAGGCCGCGATCAAGAAGACGCTGAACTTCCGCCAGGCCGGCGAGTACTACCGCTCGCTGTCCTCGCAGGGCAAGGCGGACCTGGTGACGGCGCTCTCGAGCGACCTGAACCACGTCAGCAACGACGACAACAAGATCACCATGCTGTCGTACTTCTACAAGGCCGACGCCGACTACGGCAAGCGCCTGGCCTCGGCCACCCACGCGGACCTGTCGCGCGTGCAGGCCAAGGCGGCCACGCTGAGCGACATGTAAGCGGCGCGCGCCGTCGCCAGCCGACGGCGCGCCGCCCGGGCCGGGAGCAGGGGGCGCGGCATCACGCGCCGCCCGCGGCCCGGGTCGCCCGTTTCCCGAATCCGCATTCCCGGCACTTCGACGGAGCCCTATGACATGCCATCGCGCTGCAGCCCATCCTCGTTCCTCAAGGCCCTCGTCCCCGCGCTGCTGCTCGCGCTCGGTGCCTGCGCGGCACCCGAGCTGCACAAGCCGGAACCCGGCGTCGCGGTGCAGGATATCCACCATTACGACGACGACTGGTTCGCCGCGGCCCGCCTCGGACGCACCGACATCCTCGAAGCGCTGCTGCAGGCCGGCTACCCGATCGATTCGACCACCCGCCAGGGTTACACGGCGCTGATCCTGAGCACCTACGACGCCCAGCCCAAGGCGATGGAATTCCTGCTCGAGCATGGCGCGAACGCCTGCCTGGGCGACCGCAACGGCAATACCGCGCTGATGGGCGCGCTCTTCAAGGGCGAGCTGGACAGCGCGCGGCGCCTGATGCGGACCGATTGCCCGATCGACCAGGTCAACAACTCGGGCGAGACCGCGCTCTCGTTCGCGGCGCTGTTCGGCCGGCTCGACCTGCTGCCGGAACTGGTCAAGCGCGGCGCGAACCCCGATCACGCCGACGCGCGCGGCACCACGGCGCTGCGGCTCGCGCAGGCGCAGGGCAACGACGCGGCCTATCACGCGCTGCTGACGGTGGGCGCGACCCGCTGAGCGCTGGCTAGGGCAGGGCGGAGCCGCGCTCGCGGCGCCGGCTTGCCTGCCGCAAGACATCGAACCGGCTGGCCGGCGAATCCCGGTCGCGTCATGGGACGGCCGGCCCGGCGCGATTGTCCTTTCCTCGCATTTCTCCAGACGAATCCTCGTGCCCCGAACGGCGTCGCGGGCTGCGCAGCGGCGCGGGTTCCGCGCTTGACCCGGCCCGATTTCCCGCGGCCTATCCCAGCCCCTCCCCAGCGCCGGCTGCCGATGCTAACGTACGGTGATCGAAAAAATAGATCGCGATAATTTGGCGAGGCTTCCGCCAAAAAGGGGCGGTGCCTAGGATCGTCATCACGCTGCGGTGGCTTCATCGAGCGACAAGCGGCCGGAGCCTGATCCGGTCGACACACAATCACGCCGACACCGATCTGGAGACCGGATGCAATCCCACCCTGCCTGCGCCGAGCCACCCGGGCGCAAGCCTTCGTTCCCGGCATCCCCGGCGCGCCCGGGCGCCTGGCGAGGCGCCAAGCGGGCCGCCGCGCTGTCGCTGGCGCTGGTCATGGCCGCCGCGGCAGCCTGGCTGCCGG
>NZ_VWWK01000127.1:0-21637 GCF_011753035.1 Burkholderia sp. Ax-1720
CGGCGCGGGGCGGCCCTTCCTGTCCGGCGCGGCCGCGGCGCTGTCCGTCGCGCTGGTGCGCGCCCTGCGCGCCGAGCTGCAGAAACGCGCCGGGCGCCTGGTCGCGTCGCCCGAGCACGGCTACAACCCGCATGTCCCGCTGCGCCAGGGCGGCAGCCGCCGCGAGCCGGTGGTGATGATCCCCGGCGCCGGCTCGGCGGTCACCGCCTTCATGCCGTTCTGCAACGCGCTCGACGAGCAATGGGACCTGCACGGCCTGCAGCCGCGCGGCTTCGACGGCGTGCTGGTGCCGCATGCCAGCGTCGAGGCGGCCGCGCGCACCTATCTCGCGCAGATCGACCTGCTGAGCGCCGAGCACGGCGCGCCGGTACACCTGATCGGCCATTCCTTCGGCGGCTGGATCGCCTTCGACCTGGCCTGCCGCCTGCAGGCGCGCGGCACGCCGCCCGCCTCGCTGACCGTGATCGATTCCGAGGCGCCCGAGGCGGGCCTCAGGCTGGGCCGCGCCTATACCTTCACCGAGGTCACCTGGGCGCTGGTGCGCGCGCTCGAGCACGGCAGCGCCAGGAGCATGGGCATCGAACGCGCGGCCTACTTCGGCGCCGAGCGCCGCGAGCAATGGGAGATGCTGCACCGGGGCATGCTCGCGCTGCGCCTGGTGCATCGCCAGTCGCGGCCGAGCGACACCTACGGGCTGGTGCGCACCTACGCCACCGCGATGCGCACCGTGTACCGGCCGCCCGCGCGCTACACGGGCCCGGCCACCCTGGTGCTGGCCGCCGACGAGGTCGAGTCGAACCAGGGCGCTCACCAGGGCTGGCAGCGCGTCGCGCCGCTGATCGAGGAGCGGCGCGGCGACGGCAACCACTACACCATGCTGCAGGCGCCGCACGTCGCGTCGCTGGCGCGCTGGTGGCAGGACCGCGCCTGACGATTCCCCGCCCCGCCAATGACGAAACGGCCGCCCCAGGGCGGCCGTTTCGCGCCGGGCACCGCGTGCCTCAGGGCGCCATCTGCTTGTCGCGCTCGAACTCCATGTAGAGGATGGTGCGGATGCTCGGCGAGGCGTTCAGCGCGAAGTGATCGAGCGAGCCGTCGAACACGATCGCATTGCCGATGCGGTTCTGGTTGAAGTGGCCGGCCACGTTCAGGTAGGCGTAGTCGCGCTCGGTGGCCGCGTCGATCGTGATATGCAGTTGCAGCATGTCCTGGTCGTGCAGCTCGGGATGCCGATGGGTGTTGAGGAACACGTTCGGGCCCATGCGCTGCAGCGCGCAGATCTTGATGCCCTCGATGCGCTTGAGCAGGGCCAGGGTCTTCGGCATCCTGGCCTCGGCGAACGAGATCGGCTCGTCGTAGGCGACCAGGCCATACGCGGTCCAGTCCGGGTTGGGCGCCTCGCCCTCGCCCCAGCCCATCAGCCAGCCGTACTCGCCGCCGCCGTTGACGTGCTCGAGCGTCTCGGCATACACCTCGACGTGCGACTTGCCCACGCGATCGATGTCGAGCGTCGGGGCGTTCAGCTTGAGGAACTCGTCGCGGATGATCTCCCATTGCGCGGCCAGCTCGTTCAGGCGCGGGAACTGCTCGAGCGGGTAGAAGGCGGGACGCGGCGTCGATTCGGGAACGTGCTGGCAGAAGCTCGCGGACTGGTCTTGAAGAATGGTTTCCATCGGCTGGACAGGTATCGGCGCCGCGCGCTGCGCGGCTGGGGACGGATACGACGACGGGCCGGCGCATCGGGCGCGGCCCCGCGTCTGCGGAAGTGACACGGCAGAGCCATTGAAGCACCGCCGGCGCCGCGCGTCTGTCGCGTCTTCCACGGACATCGGCGCGCGCGGCGCGAGGCTAGCCTTCGGCCCTCGCCGCGCTCTCGATCGCGATCGCCGGCACGCCGTCGGGCACCAGCGAGTCGAGCCGGCGCATGCGCGCCGAGGCCAGTGTGACGAGGCACCAGAGGGCACCGGCCACGCCGCTGATCACGAACAGCAGGGCCACGCCGCGCCCCTTGCCGACGCCCAGCCAGTCGCCCACCGCGGTACCCGCCAGCGAGCCGCCGGCGGACAGGGCCGGGTCCAGCACGTGATCGACCAGCAGGCCGCCGCCCAGCAGGGTCAGGGAGGCGGCCGCGAGCAGGAACATCGCCACCAGGGAGAACACGCTGCCGTGATAGCGCGGCGGCACCTTGCTCATCCACATCGCCTTCACGCAGCCCTCGGCGACTGAGCCCGAGGCCAGCGCGGTGAACGCGAACACGCAGTAGCCGAGCGTCGAGTTGGCCGCGCCGATGCCGAACACGCTGGAGGCCATCAGCGCGTCGAAGCAGAGCACCGTCAGCATCATGCGGCGCGGCGTGCCGATCACCACGATCAGCAGGCCGCCGGCCAGGCCGCCGAGCGCGCCGCAGGTATAGATCCAGCCGAGCTGCTGCTGCGTGTGGCCGGCCAGCACCAGCGGCGTGATCATCGCGGTGGCCAGCGCGAACAGCGAGCTGCGCATCATCGCGTAGGCGAGCAGCCAGGACATCAGGCGGTCGCCGCGGAAGAACGCCAGGCCGGCGCGCAGGTTGCGGAACACGTCGGCGGCCACCGAGACGCCGGCCTCGGCGCCGCTCGCGTCGGCGGCCGGGCCGCCCGCGTGCGCCGCCACATGCGCCGCCGCATTCGCCGTTGCCTCGGCGGCCGGCCCCCGCGCCGTGCGCCGCAGCGAGCGCAACACCAGCAGCGCGCCGAGCACGAAGGCCGCGAACGACACCACGATCACCCCGTCGAGGCCGACCGCGCCCATCAGCAGGCCGGCCGCGAGCGGCGCGAACATGGTCGCCAGGCTCGCGCCGAGGCCGGTCAGGCCGGAGGCGCGCACGTAGCCGTCGGGCGGCACGATCGCCGCGACCACCGCCTGGTAGGCGGGCTGGCGCACCGCCGCGATGATCGAGGCGATGCAGTTGAACAGGTACAGGTGGACCAGTTGCAGCTGGTCGCTCCAGAGCAGCCAGCCAAGCAGGGCCAGGATCAGCGAGAGCAGCACGTCCGAGCCGACGATCAGGTACTTGCGGTCGAGGCGGTCGGCCAGCGCGCCGGCCAGCGGCAGGATCAGCACCGGCGGCCAGGTCACCGCCAGCACCGCGCCGGCGAAATCGGCCACCGAACCGCTATGCGAATAGATCCAAATGCCCAGCGCGAACTCGACCAGCGAGCCGCTGCACATCGACAGCGATTCGCCGGCCAGCAGCAGGTAGAAGCGCTGCCCGAGATGGAGCCGCAAGCCGCTCAGGAAGCCGCTCATCGGCGGTTCCCCGCACGCGGCGCGGCGCGGCCGGACGAATTCCGGAGGAGGATCTGGCGGCTCATGGGGATCGCGTTCGCTGTCAGGAGTGTCGCGCGGCGACGGGCCGGCGGCGGCCGGTGCGCATGCCGGATGCGGCCGGGCAGGCCGCGCCGGGGCGTGCGCCGTGCCGAAGAGCCGGTCGACGCCAGGACGATTGGAGCATGGGGCACGGCGCCCGTCTGTCCCGGAAATGCGGGGACGAGGCGGGCCGCGCGAAGCGGCATCGGCGGAGCGGCGCGGCTCGGCGACACGCTCCGGGTCGGGCGAGCGACGGAAAGAGCGGGAAAGTGCGGGAAAGGCGGGAAAGACGGGAAACGGAAAGCCGGGCAAGCGCGGCGGCGAGCGCCGCCGCCGCGAGCCGGCGTGGCGGGGCCGTGCCTCGCGCTCCCCCTCGGTGCGCGAGCCCGGCCCCGCAGCGCGGCTCAGATCACCAGCAGCAGCCCGGCGAACACCGCATAGAAGCCGCCGACGCAGGTCAGCAGGCGGCTGCTGACGCGGCGCGCGCGGAACACGAACTGCAGGAACACGATCGCGATGGCCGTCATCACGGCCGCGAGGATCGACGGCGAGGCGAGATGCCAGGGCGTGAAGAACAGCCCGAACGCGGTCGGGATGGTGGCCTGGATCATCATCGCGCCGCTGATGTTGGCCAGCGCCAGGCGTTCCTTGCCCTGCCGCACCCAGATCACCGCGTTCATGATCTCGGGCAGCTCGGTGGCGATCGGGCTGAACAGCAGCGCCGTGAGCTGCGGGCTCAGGCCGAGCCAGGGGCCGACCGCCTCGATCTGGCCGACGAACAGGTGCGAGGCGGCGAAGATCACCACCAGCGCGCCCACCGTCTGCAGGACCACCCAGCCCATCGCCGGATTGTCGGAGCGCGGACGCAGCATCAAGGGCTCGAGATCGCCGTGTTCGCTGCCGTCGCCGTCGGCCGTCAGCTCGCGCCAGCAATACAGCGCGTAGGCCGCCAGGAAGGCGATGCCGAGCAGCGGCTTGTACTGGAACACCACCAGGCCGAGGCCGATCTTGGCCACGAAGATGGCCAGGAACCAGAGCTGGTCGCGGCGCAGTTGCGCGGTGTTGGCATCCACCTCGGGCGCGCGGCCGAGCTTCCTGGCCACCGCCAGCAGCGCGAAGCCGACCACCGCGTAGGCCACCGTGCTCAGCGCCAGCGGGCCGCCGATCGCGGCGCCCACGCCGATTTCCTTGTGCGCCGGGGTGGTGCCGAAGGCCACCGCGACCAGGGTGACCACGCTCTCGGGCAGGGCCGTGCCGAACGCGGCGAGGATCGTGCCGGTGGCGGTCTGCGTCAGGTTCAGCTTCTGGCCGAGCCATTCCACGCCGTTGACGAAGGTTTCGCAGGAAAAATAGATGATGCCGGCCGCGGCGATCAGGAGAACGAAGGTGAGGATCATCGCGGCGACTCCGCGATGGCGAGACGGGTACGGCAGGAGGGATTGAGGGACACTTTTATTATCTCCACGGGCCGGGCGACGCAACCATGACGCAACCCTCCCGCCCGGCCAGGGTGGAGGGAAACGTCATAAGTCTCGTCAGGCCGTGGACAACAACGGCTGCCGACGCCATGGCCATGCTGGCCAAATATGTTGACGTCGGCGCTTCGCCGGGGAGGCGAAGCAGACTACTCCCCTAAGACAGGCGCTATTCTAGCCGAACATTGTGACAACACCAATTTTCGGGCCGTCGTGGCACGCCGCCGCCGGAGCCCGCGCGCATGATGCCGGCGCCGCGCGGCCCGCGCCATGCCCTGGGCGTCATCGCCGTGATGACGGATCCGCATGGGTCGCCGCGCGCCAGCCGTGGCGCGGCTCGCCCGGCCGAAGCCGCCTTTCGCGCGCCCGACGCGCCTCGCGGGCACGGGCATCGCCGTGCTATCGTCGCCGGCAGCCGATCGCGGCAGGTCGCGCAGGATCGGCAAGCCCCCCATCAACGAGCACGGAAGCCTGAATGCCGGGATTCGACGAACGCGTACTGAACGGCATGAGCATCTTCGTGGCCGTGGTGGAAGCCGGCAGCTTCGCCGCCGCGGCCGAGCGGCTCGACATGTCGCAACCGGGCGTGAGCCGCGCGATCGCGCGGCTCGAAACGCGGCTCGAGATCCGCCTGTTCGATCGCAGCACGCGCGCCGTGTCGCTGACCGACGAGGGCCGGCGCTTCCACCGGCAGATCACGCCGCTGCTCTCCGGGCTGGAGGAAGCGGCCGCCACCGCCTCGGGCAGCGCCACCGTGGTGCGCGGCCGGCTGCGCGTGAACATCGATCCGTTCTTCTCGCGGCTGATGCTCGGGCCGCGCCTCGAGGCCTTCCTCAATCAGCATCCCGAACTACGGCTCGAGCTGGTCACGCGCGACCAGCTCGGCGACCTGGTGGCAGACGGCTTCGATCTCGCGGTGCGCTTCGGCGTGCCGCGCGAATCGGCGATGCGCGCGCGCAAGCTGCTCGACACGCGCATCCTCACGGTCGCCTCGCCCGACTACCTGGCGCGCCACGGCCGCCCGCTCAAGCCTCAGGAGCTCGGCGACGGCAGGCACGTCTGCATCGACTTCCGCGATCCCGAGAGCGGCCGGCCGTTTCCCTGGGAATTCCATCGCAAGCGCGAGCGCATCGTGGTCGAAACGCAGGCGCGGCTGGTGGTCAACGATGTCGGCACCATGCTGAGCGCCTGCGCGGCCGGCTACGGCGTGGCCCAGGTGATGGCGCTCGGCTCCGAGGCGCTGCTGGCCGAGGGCCGGCTGGTGGAGCTGTTTCCCGATTGGCCCGACGAACGCTTCCCGCTCCATGCGCTCTACCTGAGCGCCAATCACCCGCCCGCGAAGACGCGCGCCTTCCTCGACTTCGTGGTGTCGCTGACCGACGCGGGCACGGGCGGCGCGGCGCCGCTCGTGCCGCCCGCCAGATCCTCGCGCAAGCCGCGCGCGAAGGCTTGAAGGCTTGAAGCGCGGGCCCGCAATCCGCGCGCTGCCCCCCGCCGGGCGCGATGACGGCAACGCCGCCGCCCCGCTTCACGCCACCGGCAAGGCCACCCCCGACAGGCGTTCGCATTCGGCCAGCAGGCGCTCCTGCAAGGCCACCTCGCGCGTGGCCGGATCGGGCTGGCGCGGCTTCATGTGGAAGAAATACCGGGCGCTGACCCGCGCGCCCTCGTCCTCGCCCACCGCGAGCCAGGCCTGGGTGCGATGCGCCTGGTCGAGATCGTCGGGCGCGCCGGGCCCGCCCATGCGGGTGGGCACCCAGCCCGGCTCCAGCGCGTTCGACAGCACGCCGGGCCAGCGCCGCGCCACCGCGAAGGCCAGCAGCACGTCGTAGAGCTTGCTTTCCGAATAGGCATCGGCACCGTTCCAGCGCCGCCGCGTCCAGGCCAGGTCGTCGAGCGCCGCCGCGGTGCCGCGATGCATGCCCGAGCTCAGATAAACGAGGCGCCGCGGGCGATGCATCAAGGCGGTCAGCACGTAGGGCGCCAGCACGTTGATCGCGAACACGTGCGGCAGGCCATCCGCGGTCTCGATGCGGCGCTCGCGATAACCGACGCCGACGTTGTGGATCACCGCATCGAACTGCCCCAGCCGGTTCGCCTGCTCCGCCACCTCGCGCATCGCGTCGAGCGTCGAGAGATCGCCGCTGACGATCGCCTCGGCGCCCGGCAGGCGGCGCCGCGCCTGGTCGGCACGTTCGGCGTTGCGCGCATGCAGCACAACGCGATGGCCGCCCTGCGCCAGCAGTTGCCCGGCCATCAGCCCGAGCCCGTCGGTCGATCCGGTGATGAAGATCCTTGCCATGTGTCCTCCGCTTGCTTGAATGTCGGGAAATGCCGGAGCCGGCGCGCTATCGTTCCGTGCCGTGCCCGCGCCGAAGCCCCGGTTGAATTCACCGGTGAGCGGCGCAGCGGCCATGTCGAACAGCATGTGATGCCGATTGTGGCGAGGCCAGCCGCGCCGGGCAATGCCGCGCGCGGCATCGCATCGATTCGGGGCCGGCATTGATGCCGTCGCCGCATCGATGCGATGAGACGACGTGCCTGTTTCCACCGGGCCGGCCTGGAGACAATTCTTCCTGTCGAGCGACAAGCTTTCTTGTCCTGACTATCATGGGAGTCTCATCATGCAATCTCGTTGGTCCATCCTGCTGCTCGCGGCCAGCCTCGCCGCGCCGCTCGCCGCGCAGGCGCAATCCACCGTCACGCGCGCCCAGGTGCGCGAGGAACTGGTCCGGCTCGAAAGCATCGGCTACCGGCCGGCGCGCAACGACGTCCACTACCCGGATTCGATCCAGGCCGCCGAGGCGAAGCTGAACGCGAGCCAGGCCGCCGCCGGCATCGGCACGCAGCCCGCGGCGCGCGGCGAAGCCGGCAGCGCGCGGGCGCCGGTGGCCGGCGAACCGCTCTACGCGCATCATTGATGCACGCCCGCCGTTCGCGCTGGAAGCTTGCAGGGCCGATCGCAGGATCGGCCCTGTTTCGTTGCGCCGGCATCATTACGCCGACACAAAGTACGAGGCCCTCGCCGCTTGCGCGGCGAGGGCCTCGTCGACACACCCGGCTTCGGGCGGCGTGCCGCTCAGCGCGCCACCAGCCCCTTCAGCACGGTTTCCAGCGTGGTCGGGGCCACGCGATGCTCGCTGCCCTCGCGCTCGAAATCGATCCAGCCTTCGTTGAAGCCGTCGATCATGCGGATGCGCGGCATCGGATACTGCATGCCCTGCGAGCGGAACAACGCATCCCAGGTATCGCGCGGCACCGGCGCCATCGTCACCGGATGGCCGAGCGCCGCCGCGAAGGCCGCGCCGATGTCGTTCGCGCTGTAGCGGCGCGGGCCCTCCAGCTCGACCACGCGCGTGCCGGTCCAGTCCTCGCGCAGCATGGCCGCGGCGGTGCGGCCGATGTCCACCGTGGCGACCATCGGGATCGGATGATCGAGCGGCTGCAGGAAGGACGGGATCGTGCCGCTCCGTGCAGCCTCGACGTCCCAGGCCGCGTTCTCCATGAACCAGGCGGCGCGCAGCAGGCCGACCGGCACCTCGAGCGTGCGCAGCATGGTCTCGGTCATGCGTGAGTTGTTCAGCAGGTTGGGCTCGGCCACCTGCGCGCCGACCGTCGACAGGAACACCACGCGGCCCGGCCGCGCCGTCTCGATCGCATGGCGGATCGATTCGCAGTTCTCCACCGTCTCGGGAAAGCCCGGCGCCGGATCGTAGTTCGGCGGCGTCATGAAGAACACGCCCGCGGTGCCGGCGAAGGCCCGGGCCAGCGCCTGGGCGTCGCCGATTTCGGCGACCGCCACCTCGCAGCCGAGCGCGGCCCAGGGCGCGCCCCGGGCCGCGTCGCGCACCACCGCGCGCACCGGCAGGCCGGCGGCCAGCAGCGTTCGCGCGACTTCTCCCCCGACCTTGCCGGTAATACCTGTCACTGCATACATCGTCCTGTCCTCCGGATCACTGAATATTGGGTTCGCCACCGCGATCGAGCCGGCCCGCCTGGGCGGCGCGGGTTCGATGCGACTGCTCGCAGCGTAAGCCGCGCGGGCGTCGCGACGAATGGCCGGGAAGTCAGGACATCGATGACGTTTCGTCATGAGTCGCCACGCCACGAGCGTTCGGGACGCGTACAATCGCGCTCTGAACAGACAGGCCGGCCACGCCCGGCCGCAAGGAGTGCTCGATGGCGACGACACGCGCAAGACCCGAATTCGCGTCCGCCTGGTGGTGGGTGGCGCTGTATGTGCTGAGCGGCTACCTGTCGTATCGGCTCGGGGCCGTCGACGACTCGATCGACTACATCTGGCTGCCGACCGGCGTGACGGTCGGCGCCTTCATGCTGCGCCCGGTACGCGACTGGCCCCTGCTCGGCGGCCTGTTCCTGCTGGCGCAATGGCTGCTGGGCGGCTTCGAGCTGGGCCGCTGGCTCGATGCCCTGCTGTATGCCGTCGACGACGTCGGCGCAGCCGCCCTGGCCGTGTGGCTGATCCAGCGCACCGGTTTCGCGCTCGAGGGCCTGTATTTCCTGCGTTCGGTGATCTTCGCGGGGCTGCTGGCCGGAGCGGTGGCGGCGCTCGGCGACGCGGCCTGGCTGAGCCTGCGCGGCGGCCATGCCACGCTGGGCGCGGTGGCGATCGGCGCGGCCTCGAGCTTCGTCGGGGTGCTGCTGGTCACGCCGGTGCTGGCTTCCTGGTCGCGCTTTCGCGCCCATCGCTCGGGCGACCACGAGCGCTTCGATCTCTGGCTCGGCATCGCCTGCTTCGTGCTGATGGTGGCGAGCGCGGCGCTGGTCTTCAGCGAATCGGCGGCGCGCATCGAGGACATCGGCATCCTGTTCTCGCTGACCTACATCCCGCTGTTCCTGACCGTGGTCGTGACCATCCTGCTGGGCGGGCGCAGCGGCTCGGTGTCGATGCTGGTCCTGGCGCTGATCGCGATCGGCCTGACCGCGCAGGACGACGGGCCGTTCGCCTGGCTCGACGACCATCACGGCCGCTCGCTGCTGGAAGTGCAGTTCTATCTGGCGATCGCCTCGCTGCTGGTGCTCACCGTCAGCACGCTGAAGACCAACCGCGAGCGCGTGCACGAACAGGCCGCGCGCCAGCAGAACAACGTGGCGCTGGCGCTGGCCGGCGCCGGCCAGCTCGCCTACGTGCTCGACCCGCAATCGGGGCAGCTCGAATGGACCGGCGAGCTCGGCAGCGTGTTCGGCGCGGGCATCGCCGCCGGGCAGGTGGCGAGCCTGCCGCTGCTGCTCGAGCGCCTGCATCCCGACGATCGCGCGGCCCTGCGAGAGAGCTGGTCGGCCGAGCAGGCGCAGGACACGCGCGCGCCCTTGCGGCTGCGCGTGATCCAGCCCGACGGCGGCACGCTGGCGATCGTCGATCACGGCAGCGCGCTGCGCGATGCGGCCGCCGAGGTGGCGGTGTTCGCCGGCGTCTGGCTGCTCGGGGATCGCGCGAACTAGGCGCGGCCATCATGAACGATCGCACCGGCGTTCTGCTGATCCACGGGCTGGGCGGCACGCGTCACGATCTCGGCTCGATGCACAAGGCGATCCGGCGCGCCGGCGGCGACGCGCACATGATCACCCTGCCCGGCCACGGCACGCGCCCCGAGGATCTCGCCGAGGTGCGCGCGGAAGCCTGGCTCGACGCGGTGGTCGAGCAGTATCGGCAGCTCGAGGGGGAATACGACACGCTGCACGTGGCCGGCATGTGCATGGGCGCGCTGGTCGCCCTGCTGCTCTGCCATCGCGTCGGGCACGCGCGCGGGCGGCTGGCGCTGCTGGCCGCGCCGGTGTTCATCGACGGCTGGTCGACGCCCTGGTATCGCCCGCTGCGACACCTGATCTATCGCCTGCCGCAACTGGCCCGGCGCATGCGCGTGGAGGAAGGCGAACCGTTCGGCATCAAGAATCCGCTGGTGCGCGCGATCGTAAAGAAGAAATTCGAGCGCCAGGACAATTTCCACTATCCCTGGGTGCCGCTGTCCTGCGTCGGGCAGGTCGATCGCATGCGCGCCTGGGTGCAGGCGGCCGCGCCCGAGACGCGCTGCCCGACCCTGGTGGTGCACGCGCGCGAGGACGAGCTGACCAGCCTGCGCTCGCAGTCCTTCCTGCAGGACACGCTGCCCGATGCGCGCAGCGTGGTGCTCGAGGACAGCTACCACATGATCTGCGCCGACAACGAACGCGACGAGGTGGCCCGGCAGTTGCTGGCCTTCTTCGGCTTCGATCCGGTACATGCGGTGAGCCCGGCCATGGCGCGCCGCATGGGCCGCGGCAGCGGGGATGGCGACCCGGGCAACGCAGGCAATTCAGCCGATCCAGCCGATTCGGGTGACGAGGCGGGCTGAAGCGCGCCGGGCCGTGTGGGCCGCTTCCCTCGACAAGGGCCCGTCACCGCCCCGTTCTAACTCGACGGCGGCGGTTCCGCATCGGGCTGCCGCGCAGGCTCCGCGCGCGCGAAGGCCGGCAGCGCGGCAGCACGCTCGTCAAGCCCGACCAGGGTCGGGTAGTCGTCGAGCGCGATCGCGAAACGCCTGGCATTCCAGATCTGCGGCACCAGGCACAGATCCGCCAGGCCCGGCGTGTCGCCGAACACGAAGCGCCCCACGCGCGGCTCGGCCGCCAGGCGCCGTTCGAGCGCGGCGAAGCCATTGCCGATCCAGTGCGCGTACCAGGCGCTCTTCTGCTCGTCGCTCACGCCGAGCCTCGATTTCAAATAGCCGAGCACGCGCAGGTTGTTGAGCGGATGGATCTCGCAGGCGATCTGCTGCGCCACCGAGCGCACATAGGCGCGATCGGCCGCCGCGGTCGGCAACAGCGGCGGCTCGGGGTAGCACTCGTCGAGATACTCGACGATCGCCAGCGACTGGAGCAGCGGCGGCGCATCGCCATCCACCAGCGCCGGCACCAGGCCGTCGGGATGGATCCGGCGATAGGCCTCGCCCAGTTGCTCGCCGCCGCCGCGCAGCAGGTGCACGGGCAGTTGCGCGTAGTCGAGCCCCTTCAGGTTCAGCGCGATGCGCACGCGATACGAGGCCGAGCTGCGGAAATACCCATGAAGCGCGAGCGCGGACATGGCCTCACTCCCCACCGAAGTCATGCGCCGGCGCCGGCAGGATGGTGCCCGTGCAGGTGCCGAAACCCACGCGATAACCGTCGCCCTGGCAATGCCCGGCGAGCGTCAGCGTATCGCCGTCCTCGATGAAGGCGCGCGTGCCGCCGCCCGCCAGCGCGATCGGCGCCTTGCCGCCCCAGCTCAGCTCCAGCAGGCTGCCGTAGCCGTGCTGGTCGGGTGCGCTGATGGTGCCCGAGCCCATCAGGT
This sequence comes from Burkholderia sp. Ax-1720, assembly GCF_011753035.1. Classification (NCBI taxonomy): domain Bacteria; kingdom Pseudomonadati; phylum Pseudomonadota; class Betaproteobacteria; order Burkholderiales; family Burkholderiaceae; genus Burkholderia; species Burkholderia sp. Ax-1720. The sequence goes on from NZ_VWWK01000127.1 coordinate 12,148, forward strand.
CGCCCACCCGCGTATTGCAGCCCGACACGGTGTGATGCGCGAGCTGCTGCGCCATGCTCCAGTACATGTGCCGGAAGTTGCTGCGCGAGATCACGCTCGGCTCGGCCGCGCCCTCGGGCTGCAGCCGCACCTCGAGCCGGATGTCGAAGCCGTGTTCGCCGGCATGCCGCAGGTAGGGCAGCGGCAACGGCTCCTGCCTCGGCTGCGCGACGCGGAACGGCGCCAGCGCGTCGAGCGTGACGATCCACGGCGAGATGGTGGTGGCGAAGGTCTTGGCATTGAACGGCCCGAGCGGCACGTATTCCCATTGCTGGATGTCGCGCGCGCTCCAGTCGTTGAGCAGCACCATGCCGAAGATATGCTGCTCGGCCGTCTCGCAGGGAATCGGCTCGCCGAGCGCGTTGCCGCGGCCGACGATGAAGCCGGTCTCCAACTCGATGTCGAGCCGGCGGCTGGCGCCGAACACCGGCCGCTCCTGGTCGGGCAGCTTCAACTGGCCGAGCGGGCGGCGCACCGGCGTGCCGCTCACCACCACCGAGGACGCGCGGCCGTTGTAGCCGATCGGCATCTCGGACCAGTTCGGCAGCAGCGCATGCTTCGGATCGCGAAACATCGAGCCGACGTTGGTCGCGTGCTCCTTCGAGGAATAGAAATCGGTGTAGCCGGGAATCTCGACCGGCAGGTGCAGCGTCGCGCCGGCTTGCGGCACCAGCACGCGTTCGCGCAGCGCCGCGTCCTCGCGCAGCCGCGCGTTGCCCTGCGCGAACAGCGCGCTCAACTGCACCCGCACCGCGCGCCAGGCGTCCCGGCCCAGCGCGATGAAGCCGTTCAGGGTGCTGGCCTCGAACAGCGCGCGCGCATCGGCGCCCGGCACCGCGAGCAGGCCCGCCTCGGCCAGCGCCGCGAGGTCGACGATCGCGTCGCCGAGCGCCACGCCGGCGCGCGGCGCGCGCGCGTCGCCGAAGATACCGAACGGCAGGTTCTGGATCGGGAAATCGCAATCGGCCTGGTTGGCCGAATCGAGCCAGCTGCGCAGCGTGGCGGCCAGCGTGGCGTCGAGATCGGTGACGGTCATCGTTGCTCCGGGTTGAAGTGCCTGGCGAGGTCCTGCCAGCAGCGGTAGTAGTCGGCCTGCAGTTGCGAGGTCTCCAGCGCGAAGCGCGTCGGCCGGATCAGGGTGCGCGTCTCGAACATGAAGGCCATGGTGTCGCCGACCTTGTGCGGGCGCGAGGTATCGGCCGCCGAGGCCTTCTCGAAGGTGCCCGCGTCGGGCCCGTGCCCGGACATGCAGTTGTGCAGGCTCGCGCCGCCCGGCACGAAGCCCTCGGCCTTGGCGTCGTAGGCGCCATGGATCAGGCCCATGAATTCGCTGGCCACGTTGCGGTGGAACCAGGGCGGCCGGAAGGTCGACTCGGCCGCCAGCCAGCGCGGCGGGAAGATCACGAAGTCGAGCGTGTCGACGCCCGGCGTGTCGCTGGGCGCCTGCAGCACCAGGAAGATCGAGGGATCGGGATGGTCGTAGCTGATCGAGCCGATGGTGTTGAAGCGGCGCAGGTCGTAGCGATACGGCGCGTAGTTGCCGTGCCAGGCCACCACGTCGAGCGGCGAGTGGCCGATCGCGGCGCGCCAGAGCCGGCCGTTGAGCTTGGCGACCAGCTCGAAATCGCCCTCGCGGTCCTCGTAGGCCGCGTGCGGCGTCTCGAAGTCGCGCGGGTTGGCCAGGCCGTTCGAGCCGATCGGGCCGAGGTCGGGCAGTTGCAGCGCCTGGCCGAAGTTCTCGCAGACGTAACCGCGCGCCTCGCCGTCGGGCAGCGCCACCGTGAAGCGCACGCCGCGCGGGATCACCGCGATCTGCTGCGGCTCGACGTCGAGGCGGCCCAGCTCGGTGGCGATGAACAGGCGCCCCTGCTGCGGCACGATCAGCAGCTCGCCGTCGGCGCTGTAGAAGAAGCGCTCGCGCATCGAGCGATTGGCCGCGTAGAGATGGATCGCGCAGCCGTTCATCGCGGCGGCCGAGCCGTTGCCGGCCATGGTCACCCAGCCGTCGACGAAATCGGTCGGCTCGGCCGGGATCGGCAGCGGGTCCCAGCGCAACTGGTTCGGCGGCGTGGGCGGCACCTCGGCCGACTCGGCCCCGAACTCGGCCACCAGCGCGAGCGGGCGCGGCAGCGGCTCGAACGGCCGGTGCACGGCGGCCGGGCGGATCCGGTACAGCCAGGAGCGGCGGTTGTGCGCGCGCGGCGCGGTAAAGGCGGTGCCGCTCAACTGCTCGGCGTACAGGCCGTAAGGCGCGCGCTGCGGCGAGTTCTGCGCGGCGGGCAAGGCGCCCGGCAGCGCCTCGCTCGCGAAGTGATTCGCGAAGCCGGGCTGGTAGCCGGTCTCGCCCGGTCGGCTCAGGTCGAAGGTCATGGATGCGCTCCAGTCGGTCCGGGCAGGCTTCGTCGCCCGGTCTATCTCGGAAATTTTTTACGCATTGTATAACTCGTTTCCCATACGTGAAATTGCGTTTACCCTAAGACGCGGCGGCGCGCGAACGAGCACCGGCCTGCCGGGGCGGCAAACCGGGGAAACAGGAGGAAGGAAGAAACAGCGGGCGGCGCGGCAGGAACCGGCACGAACGCGGCGACGCCGGCCCGGGGCGGCGCCCGGCCGGCTCGCCTCACGCGGAAGGCTTGGAAAAAACGGCCGTTCAGGCCGCCTCGAACATCCCGAGGTACTGATACCCGCCCGTGCCGGCGCGATCGAGTTCGCTGATCGCGCCGACCTGCCCCAGCACCTCGACGGTCGGCTGGCGGTTCGACACCAGCGTCCAGGAGCCGGCAGGCGGGGCCGCCGCCTCGGGCCCGGACGGCAGCGCCCGCAGCACCTCGAGCAGGCGCGCCGGCTCCGGCGCGACGATCAGGAAACCCTCGTTCGACACCGAGGCATGCGCGATGCCGAGCGCCGCGCAGATCGCCTGCTTGGCCGGCACCGCCTGCTCGTGCGCGACGCGGCTGCGCTCGGCGGCCTCGCGCGTGACGGCATCGACGATCACGCCGCCCGTGATCAGCGGCGTGGCTGCCTGCCATGCCTCGGGCGGGCAGCCCTTGTTGGCGGGAGCGAGCGGGATGAAGGGATTGATCTCGGCCGGGTAGACGCGGCACACCATCGGCCGGATCTCGTAGGCGCCGCAGCGCATGTCCTCGAGCAGGTTCGGGCAGGGGCCGCTGAACGAGGCCGCCAGCGTCACGTCGACGCGAATCGGCAGCGAGCCGCTGTCGGCGGCGAAGCTGCGGCGCCGCTTGTACTCGGCGAAGGCGTTGCCGGGCTCGGGTTCGGTCGGCCAGGGCACGGCCTCGCAGAGCACGTCGACGCGGCCGCCGCGCTCGAGCCAGCCCAGCGCCTCGGCGGGCGTGACGGGCAGGCGCAGGTCGTGGCAGCAGTTGCCGCACGACGTGCATTGGAACGCAATATCGCTCACTGGGGAACCTCGATCGTCTTGGCGGCGGCGGCTCCGGGCAGGGAGCGCGCGGCCGCTGGAAAGCCCCGCTCGGCCGGACGCGGAACGATTCCACGGCCGGCAGGCGGGCGACGAACTATAGCGAGTTTCGGCGTCCTGCGCGCGGGCTCGTGCGAGGCGGGACGGCAGTGGCGCCCGGCGGGCCGGGGCGATCGAGAGGCAGTCGGGGGACAGTCAGGAGACAGGCGCGGCGGGCCGGCCGCCGCGCCCCGGGGTGGAGATGAGGCGCGGCGAGGGTCGCTCAGCTCACTTCGCTGACATCGTGCCGGGCCAGGGCCAAGGCCTGCGCCGGCTGCGAGGCGTGCTGCGCATGCGTGACGTGCGCCAGGTGCTGCACCGGCTGGACCAGCGGCAGCGGCGAGGGCAAGGGCGAGGGCAGCGGGCCCAGCGCCTGCGGCGCGCGCGGCGCAGGCGCATCGAGCATGATCTGCGCGGCCGGCGTCTCGGCGCGGTTCGAGCGGCTCGACGGCGATTCGATGAACACGCGCGACCAGTCGATCCGCTCGGCCATGTGCAGCTGCTTCATCAGCACCGCGTGAATCTGCTCCCAGGCGCCCGCCTGCTGCCAGTCGCGCAGGCGGCGCCAGCAGCTCATGCCCGAGCCATAGCCGAGCTCCTGCGGCAACTGCCCCCAGGGGATGCCCGATTCGAGCACGAACAGGATCCCCGCCATCACGGAACGGTCGTCCAGCGGCTTGCGGCCCGGGTAGCGCGTGCGGCGCGGCTTGGCCGGCGGCAGCAGGGGCTGGATCATGGACCACAGCGTGTCGTCGAGCATCGGTGTCGTATCGGCAGTCATCTCAACCTCGTCTTCATAGGACGGCGCGGCGGGACTGACCGGCGTCGTCGTTTTATTAGCCCTGAATCGGTGTCGGACAGCCGCCTGGATTCACAATCGACTCGACCGAATACCGCTTTCACAGGACCTATTAAAACGATCCGTCATGCCGTTGTCTGTCCTGTAATTCCGGTCCAGACGGAAGATCGCCGCGCCGTGACCCGCGGCGCATGAAGTTGCGCCGCAGCAATCCGATCCCGCGCCGAACGCCTGACGGCCATGTCGGGCTTGCCGATGACGCGTTCCGGGAACGTCTTTTGCGATGCAGCATGCTCGATGCCCGGGCCTCCTCCTTCCCAACACGCCGACTAGCCGGTTGTCCCCCTTCCTCGCGCCTTGCCGCCCTTCCGAGCGCCCCGGCCGGTACCCGCGGCAGCTTCGCGGCGGCCCAGGCCTCGATCCCGCGCCGCCCGCCGCCCTGCCCTGGCGCCCCCGCCGCGCGGCTTCGCGAGGCGAACCGACGCCCGCCGCCCATGCCGGCGCCCCGCGCCCCTGTGCGAAAATGCCCGCATCCCAGCCTGGAGTGCTCATGGCAGCCCCGATCCCCACCGTTTCAGACACGAACGGCGCCGATTGCGCGCGAGAACCCATCCATATCCCCGGCGGCATCCAGCCGCACGGATTCCTGCTATCGATCGACGCCGAAGGCACGGTCCTGCAGGCCAGCGAAAACGCCGTCGAGCTGGTCGGCGGCGCGCCCGAGGCGCTGCCCGGCCTGCCGCTGGCGCGCTTCGTCGGCGAGAGCTGGGCGGCCACCATCGTGGCCGCGCTGCGCGAGCACGACACCAACGGCCTGCCGCTCTACCTCGGCTCGATGGACGATCCGCGCCGCGACGCAACGCGCAAGTCGCCGTTCGCGATCGTGGTGCACCGCCACGACGACATCGCGATCGTCGAATTCGAGCCGGCGCGCGGCACCATCGACGTGTTCTCGTCGATGTACCCGCTGGTGCGCACCTTCATCAACCGCCTGCAGGAAGTGCAGACCACCGCCGACCTGGCCGAGCTGGCCGCCGACGAGGTGCACCGGATCGCCGGCTTCGGCCGCACCCTGGTCTACAACTTCGACGACGACGGCAACGGCCACGTGATCGCCGAGCGTATCGAGCCCGGCTACGCCTCCTACGCGGACCAGCACTTCCCGGCTTCCGACATCCCCGCCCAGGCGCGCGCGCTCTACGTGCGCAACCGGATCCGCCTGATCGCCGACGCCGACTACCGGCCGGTGCCGCTCACGCCGTCGCGGCATCCCTCGACGCAGCGCCCCACCGACCTGACCTACGCCTCGCTGCGCAGCATCTCGCCGGTGCACGTGCAGTACATGAAGAACATGGGCACGCTGGCCTCGATGTCGATGTCGATCGTGGTGGGCGGCAAGCTCTGGGGGCTGATCTCCTGCCACCACGACACGGCGCGCGTGCCGCCCTTCGAGGTGCGCACCGCCTGCGAGCACATCGCCCAGGTGCTGTCGCTGCAGATCGAGGCCAAGGAGGATCACGCCGACGCGGCGCTGCGCCTGGACCTGCGCCACCTGCTCGCGCGCCTGCTGGCCTCGATGGCCGATACCGAGCACTTCGTCGACACGCTGGCGGCCGACCCGCGCGACCTGCTGCGCCTGACCCATGCCGCGGGCGCGGCGATCGTGTTCGAGGGCCGCGTGGTGCTGGCCGGCGTCACGCCGCCCGAGCCGCAGGTGGCCCAGCTGGTGAAGTGGCTGGACACCCAGGTCGACGAGGTGTTCTGGACCGACAACCTGGCGCGCGACGTGCCGGTGGTGGAGGCCAGCCCCGACTGCGCGGGTGCGCTGGCGGTGTCGATCTCGCGGCTGTTCCGCAACTACATCGTCTGGTTCCGGCCCGAGGTGGTGAAGACCATCAAGTGGGCGGGCGACCCGCGCGAGAAGCTCGCGCCGCTGGCCGACTCGCTCTCGCCGCGCAAGAGCTTCGAGGTCTGGACCGACATCGTGCGCGGCTACTCGCCGCCGTGGCGGCCGGCCGAGCGCGAGATCGCGCTGGAATTCCGCGCCGCCCTGCTCGGCATCGTGCTGCGCCGCGCCGAGGAGCTGGCCGAGCTGGCGCTCGAGCTGGGCCGCGCCAACCAGGAGCTGGAAGGCTTCTCCTACACGGTCTCGCACGACCTGCGCGCGCCGCTGCGCCATATCGTCGGCTTCGCCGACCTGCTGCGCGAGATGGAGATGCCGAACCTGTCCGAGCGCGGGCGCCACTTCGTCGAGCGCATCGTCAACTCGGCGCGCGTGGGCGGCAAGCTGGTGGACGACCTGCTGGCCTTCTCGCGCATGGGCCGCTCGGCGCTGCGCCCGCAGAAGATCGAGCTGAACGCAATGGTCCAGGCGCTGATCGCCGACGAGAGCAAGGAGCTCGGCGAGCGCCGCATCGAATGGCGCGTCGACGAGCTCGGCGCGGTGATGGCCGACCCGGTCCTGATCCACCTGGTACTGCGTAACTTGGTCGAGAACGCTGTAAAATTCTCCGCCTCCCGGCCCGTGGCGCACATCGAGATCGGACGCCGCGACGGCCAGCGCGAGTTGGCCGGCCAGGACCTGTTCTTCGTGCGCGACGACGGCGTGGGCTTTGACATGCGCTACGTCGACAAATTGTTCGGCGTGTTCCAGCGGCTCCATCACGTCGAGGAATTCGACGGCACAGGCATCGGTCTTGCTTCAGTAAAACGGATCGTCGAGCGGCACGGCGGAAAAGTCTGGGCCGAAGGCGAGCTCGATCGCGGCGCGACGATCTGGTTTACGCTGCCGCGCGTGTTCGCCGGCGCGGCGGTGGAACGCGAGGAAAGCGCGAACAGCGCGGCGGCCCGGCTGGAAGCGCTGGCACCGGGGCGCGGTTCGCGCTCGGTGCCCAAGCAGGCCAAATGAGCCGCCGCATTCGTGTGGCACCCGGCGGCGACGAAAGAACCGGTAATCAAGCAATGGAGCGAGTGTGTTAAGACCGATCCTTCTGGTGGAAGACAATCCTGACGACATCGAACTGACGCTGATCGCGCTCGAGAAGACGCGCCTGGCGAATCCGGTGGTGTCGGTGCGGGACGGCGAGGAGGCGCTCGACTTCCTGCGCCGCGAAGGCAAGTGGGCGGAGCGCGCGGACCAGAATCCGGCGGTGATCCTGCTCGACAAGAAGCTGCCGAAGATCGACGGCCACGAAGTGCTCAAGAGCGTGCGCGCCGACGAGAGCCTGCGCACTATCCCGGTGGTGATGCTGACCTCCTCGCGCGAGGAGAAGGACCTGCTGCGCAGCTACGATCTCGGCGTCAACGCCTATGTCGTGAAGCCGGTCGCGTTCGACGATTTCATGGCCGCGATCAACGATCTCGGCATGTTCTGGGCGGTGCTGAACGAACCGCCGCCCTACCAGCGCTGAGCCCGGGGCATCGCGCCCCGGCCCTCTCGGCCCGCGTGGCCATCTCTCGCCGCGCCCTCAGCGATAGACCGGCAGGCGCACCCGGAAGGTCGCGCCGCGGCCCGGGCCCTCGCTCTCGGCGACGATCTCGCCGCCCTGCCGCTCCATCAGGTTCCTCGCCAGCCACAGCCCCAGGCCGAGCCCCGCCACGCGCCCCTCGCCATCGGCGGCCGATTGCTGGAAACGCTCGAACACGCGTTCCAGCATGCTCGGGTCGATGCCGCGCCCGGTATCGCACACCACCAGCTCGACCTGCTCGCCGGCCGTCTCGATCGATACCTCGATGCTGCCCTGCGGCGTGAACTTCACCGCGTTCGACAGCAGGTTCCAGACGATCTGCTTGATGCGATGCTCGTCGGCCATCACCGGCGCCGGGCGCAGGCGCTCGGCGATCAGCGCCAGGCCCTTGGCCTCGGCGATCACCCGCATGTCCTCGATCACGATGCCGGCCAGCGCGCCCAGGTCGACCGGCCGCGGCAGCACCGAGAGCTTGCCGGTGACGATCGCGCCGCTGTCGAGCAGGTCGTCCACCATGTGGGCGAGCTGGCGCCCGTTGCGGTTGATCACCTCGCCGGCGCGCGTGACCAGGGCCGGCTCGGGCGAGCGGCGCATCAGCTCGCACCAGCTCAGGATCGCGTTGAGCGGCGAGCGCAGCTCGTGGCTGACGGTGGCGATGAAGTGGTCCATCGCGGTGGCCAGGCGCTCGCTTTCCTCGCGCGCGCGCTTCTCGGCGGCGGCGGTGGCCTGCGTCTCGAGCTCGGACTGCTTGCGCGCGGTGATGTCGAGCGTGAAGCCGAGCACGCTGCTGAGCACGCCGCTGGCGTGATAGCGGCCCACCCCGCGCACCAGGATCCAGCGCGCCGTGCCGTCCTGCCAGCCGACCCGGAAATCGACCTCGAACTGGCCGCGCGCGTCCAGCGCCTGCTCCATCGCCTCGCGCAGCCGCGCGCGATCGCCGGGATGGACGATATCGCCGAACCAGCGCTCGCGCGTGAGCGCCTCGTCGACCGCCAGGCCGAGGTTGGTGCGGCACTGGTCGGTGCAGTCGATGCGGCCGCTATGCGGATCGAGCTGCCAGGCGCCGACCTGCGAGAAGGCCATCGCGATCTCGAACTGCTCCTGCTGCTCGCGCAACTGGGCGCGCGCCTCGTCGGCCACCACCTGGCGCAATTGCGCCTGCGAACGCAGCTTGGCGCGCTCGCGCTGGTCGCGTTCGTATTCGGCCACGTGGTCGGTGGCCTCGCTGACCAGGATCGCGATCGCGCCGGCCAGCGTCGGATCGGCCGACTCGAGCGGGGTGGTCTTGATGCGCCAGTAGCGCGGCATCGACGCGAGCGCGCCGTCGTCGCGCGCCACCGGCATCTCGTAGCGGAACACCGGCGACCAGGCCGACTCGCGGCGCAAGGGCCCGCGCAGCGCCTCGTCGAGCCATTCGCGGCGCGCCTCGCGCTGGGCCGGCGTGCCGAACTGGTTGATGTCCTGCACGCGGATGCCGAGCACCGCCTCGGGCGGCACGTCGAGCAGTTCCAGGTAGCGGCGGTTGGCCAGCAGCACCTCGTGCCGCGCGTTGACGATCAGGTAGGCATCGGGCAGGCAGTCGAAGGCGGCGGCGGCCGCGCGCATCGCCTCGGAGGCGGCGTCGCTCGCGCGCGCGACCGGCGAGCCGGCGCGCGGCGCGGAAGGATCGAGGCGGAAATCGTCCATGACGGGCGGCGCGCCTCAGCC
>NZ_VWWK01000128.1:0-21594 GCF_011753035.1 Burkholderia sp. Ax-1720
AGCGCGGCACCCACCACCATGGCAGGCCGCGCGCTGGCCTCCAGCGCCGCGCCGAGCCGCGCCAGCGCCTCCGGATCGGGCCCCTGCACCTGGCTCACCGCGCGCGGCGCCACCGGCTCGGCCGGCTGGTCCCAATCGTCCACCGGCACCGACACGAACACCGGCCCGCGCGGCTCCTGCATCGCGATCCGCCAGGCGCGCGCGATCGCGGCGGGCACATCCTGCGCGCGAGCCGGCTCGACGCTCCATTTCACATAGGGCTGCGGCAGCTCGGCCGCGCGCTGCGCGCCGAGATAGGGATCGAGCGGCAGCAGCGAGCGCGCCTGCTGCCCCGCCGTGACGATCAGCGGCGTGTGGTTGCGAAAGGCCGTGAACAGGTTGCCCATCGCGTTGCCGAGCCCGGCGGCCGAATGCAGGTTGACCAGCGCCGCCCGGCCGCTCGCCTGCGCGTAGCCGTCGGCCATCCCGACCACCACCGCCTCCTGCAGCCCGAGCACGTAGTCGAGATCGGCCGGGAAATCGCGAAACATCGGCAGCTCGGTCGAGCCGGGATTGCCGAACACCTTGTCGATGCCGAACTGGCGCAGCAGGTCGAGCACCGCGTCGCGCACCGTCATGGCGGCAGCGGCGGGATCGGATCGGGTATCGCTCATCGGCGCGCTCTCTCGCAATCGGGACCAGACGACAGTATCGAGATATCGCCCGCGCATCGGTACTGTCTTTTTCGGCGGTGCCGCGCGCGCAGGCGCGAGCGGCACCGCCGCGGCCCGCGCCACGACGCAGTGCAGCATCGAAATCCGCACCATCCGCCTTGACTTTCCCCAGCCCGAATAAGATCATTCGCTCACAAAGCGAGCAAATGATCTTAACGAGGCCGTCTTCGGCCACAAGGAGACAAGGGATGAATCCTCCGCCGACCGTCGCGCCCGTGATCCTGCATATCGGCGCCGGTTCGTTCCACCGCGCCCATCAGGCCTGGTACCTGCATCGCGTCAATCAAGCCGCCGCGGCCGCGGGCGACACCGCCGGCCAATGGTCGCTGGTGGTCGCCAACATCCGCGACGACATGCGCGCCACCATGGACGCGCTGGCCGCCCAGCACGGCGCCTACACGCTCGAGACCGTCACGCCCGGCGGCGAACGCGCCTACGAGACGATCCGCTCGATCACGCGCGTGCTGCCCTGGTCGATCGACCTGAAGGCGCTGGTCGAGGCCGGCGCCGATCCGGCCTGCCGGATCGTGTCGTTCACGGTGACCGAGGGCGGCTACTACCTCGACGAACACAACCGGCTCGACGCCGGCAACCCCGACCTGGCCGCCGACCTGCAGGGCGCGCGCACCACCATCTACGGCGCGCTGGCCGCGCTGCTGGCCGAACGGCAGGCGCGCGGCGCCGGGCCGCTGACGCTGCAGAGCTGCGACAACCTGCGCAGCAACGGCGCGCGCTTCGAGGCCGGCATGCGCGAGTTCCTGGAGCGGCGCGGCCTGGCCGAGCTGCTGGCCTGGTTCGACGCCAACGTGTCCTGCCCGAGCGCGATGGTCGACCGCATCACGCCGCGCCCCACGCCGGACGTGGCCGAGCGCGTCAAGGCCGCCACCGGCGTGGACGACGCCTGCCCGGTGATGGGCGAATCCTTCATCCAGTGGGTGATCGAGGACCGCTTCGTGGCGGGCCGCCCGGCCTGGGAGCAGGCCGGCGCGGAGCTGGTGCAGGACGTGCATCCCTACGAGGAAGCGAAGATCCGCATCCTCAACGCCACCCACAGCTGCATCGCCTGGGCCGGCACGCTGGCGGGCCTGAGCTACATCCACGAAGGCACCCACGACGCGGCGATCCGCCAGCTCGCGCACGACTATGTCAGCGACGACGTGATCCCCTCGCTGACCCCGAGCCCGCTCGACCTGGCGCGGTATCGCGACGTGGTGCTGGAGCGCTTCGGCAATCCCTACATCCTCGACACCAACCAGCGCGTGGCCGCCGACGGCTTCTCGAAGATCCCCGGCTTCATCGCGCCGACCCTGGCCGACTGCTTCGCGCGCGGCGCCGAGCCGGTCTCGACCGCCGTGCTGCCCGCCCTGTTCCTGCGCTTCCTGGAACGCTGGTCGCAGGGCCTGCTGCCCTACGAGTATCAGGACGGTGTGATGGACCCGGGCGTGGCGCGCGCGATCGTGGCGGCCGACGATCCGGTCGCCGCGCTGGCCGCCGAGCGCTCGCTGTGGGGCTCGCTGGCCGACGACGAACGGCTCGCGCGGGTGCTGCGCGCGGGGCTGGCGCGCGTCGACGCCTGGTTCGCCTCGCGCTGACGCAGCGGCTGAGGTAGCGACCGAAACACCGGCTCGGCGCGGGCCAGGGCGCCATCGCGCCCCGCCCGTGCGGGTCATCCGGCATTGGCACGGCCCGCGCCGCGCGGCTACAGTAGCGACTCTCTGACGACGGACTGCTTCCGCCCATCATGTATCTCGGCATCGATCTCGGCACCTCGGAAGTCAAGGTGCTGCTGCTTTCCCCCGACGGCACGGTCGTCGGCACGGCGGGTACGCCATTCACCGTGTCGCGCCCGCATCCGCGCTGGGCCGAACAACATCCCGAGGACTGGTGGCAGGGCACCCGCGAGGCGCTCGCGGCGCTGCGCGCCAAATACCCGGCCGAATACGCCCAGGTGCGCGGCATCGGCCTGTCGGGCCAGATGCACGGCGCCGTGCTGCTCGATCGCGAGGATCGCGTGCTGCGGCCCGCGATCCTCTGGAACGACATGCGCAGCGACGAGGAATGCTCGACGCTCACGCGCCGCGCGCCCGAGCTGCACCGGCTGGCCGGCAACCTGGCGATGCCGGGCTTCACCGCGCCCAAGCTGATCTGGGTCGCCACGCACGAGCCGGAGGTGTTCGGCAAGATCGACTGCGTGCTGCTGCCCAAGGACTACCTGCGGCTGCGGCTGACCGGCAACCGCGTCTCCGATCCCTCGGACGCGGCCGGCACGCTGTGGCTGGACGTGGCGCGCCGCGACTGGTCGGGCAGCCTGCTCGAGGCGGGCGGCATGCGACGCGAGCAGATGCCGCGCATCGTCGAGGGCAACGCGCCCTCGGGCACCTTGCGCGCCGCGGCGGCACGCGAGCTGGGCCTGGCCGAAGGCATCGTGGTGGCCGGCGGCGGCGGCGACAACGCCACCAGCGCGCTCGGCATCGGCGCCACCCAGCCCGGCGACGGCTTCGTCTCGCTCGGCACCTCGGGCGTGCTGAGCATCGTCGGCGACCGTTTCATGCCCTATCCCGAATCGGCCCTGCATGCGTTCTGCCACGCGATCCCCGATCGCTGGCAGCAGATGAGCGTGGTGCTGTCCGCCGCGAGCTGCCTGCGCTGGGTCTGCAAGCTGACCTCGACCGACGAGCCGACCCTGATCGCCGAGGTCGAGGCGCTCGACCCGGCCGCGCTGGCCGAGGCGCCGATCTTCCTGCCCTATCTGTCGGGCGAGCGCACCCCGCACAACGACCCTTACGCGCAAGGCGTGTTCTACGGCATGACGCATGGCACCGACCGCGCGCGGCTCGGCTACGCGGTGCTGGAAGGCGTCACGCTGGCGCTGGCCGACGGCCACGACGCGCTGGTGGCGGCCGGCTCCAGCTCGGCCTCGCTGGCGCTGATCGGCGGCGGCGCGCGCAGCGCCTACTGGGCGCAACTGGTGGCCGACGCGCTCGACGTGCGCACCCACCAGCTCGGCGGCGGCGCGACCGGCGCGGCGCTCGGCGCGGCGCGGCTCGGCTGGCTGGCCGATGGCGGCGACGCGTCGCAGGTGTTGACCAAGCCGCCGCTGTCGGCCGAATACGCGCCCGACGCGGCCCGTCATGCCTGGCTGCGCGAGCGCCTCGACACCTATCGCGCGCTGTATCGCCACGTGCGGCCGCTATTCGAGCCCTCGCGACCGCGGCTTGCCTGACGCGCTTTGCGATACGATCCCTAACTTTCCAGCCAGACGCCCGCCCGACGAGCCCAGCCCCCGTGCCCAAGTCCTCCGAAAAACTCGACCTCGCGACGCGCGCCGCCTGGCTCTACTACGTCGCCGGCGACACGCAGAACGAGATCGCCGAGAAGCTGCAGGTCTCGCGCCCGGTCGCGCAGCGGCTGGTGGCCTTCGCGGTCGAGAAGAACCTGATCCGGGTGCGCGTCGATCATCGCGTGGCCGACTGTCTCGACCTGGCCGCGCAGTTGTCGGAGCGCTACGGCCTGTCGCTCTGCGAGGTGGTGCCGATCGACGCGGACACGCCCGACGCGATCGACCGCAAGCTGGCGGTGGCCGGCGCCCAGGTGATGGAGCGCTACCTCAACGAGGAGCGGCCGATGGTGATCGCGGTCAGCAGCGGCCGGACCCTGAAGGCCGCGGTCGCGCAGATCGCGCAGATCGAGCGGCCCCAGCACCGGCTGGTGTCGATGGTCGGCGCGATCGCCCAGGACGGCTCGTCCAACCCCTACGACGTGGCCCAGCACATCTCGGAGAAAACCGGCGGCAAGCACTTCCTGCTGCCCGCGCCGCTGTTCGCCGACAACGTGGCCGAGCGCGCGCAGTGGTGCAACCACCGCCTGTACCGGATCGTCGAGCAGCTCACGGCCGATGCCGACGTGGCCTTCGTCGGGATCGGCAACGTCGGCCCGGACTGCCCGCTGTACGTGGACGGCTTCATCACGGCCGACGAACTGAACGAGATGATCGAATACGGCGCGGTGGCCGAGATGATCGGGCTGCCGATGGATTCGAGCGGCCGCAGCGTGGTCACGCCGTCCACCGCGCGCGTGACCAGCGTCTCGCTCGACGCGCCGCCGCGCCGGCCCACCATCGGCTTCGCGGGCGGCCCGCGCAAGCAGGCGGCCGTGCTGGCCGCGCTGCGCGGCGGCTGGTTGTCGGGCATCGTCACCGACGAGAGCTGCGCGCGCGCCGCGCTGGCGGACTGAGACGCGCGGCGCCGGATCGAAAGGAATCGAAAGGATCGATGGCGCGAACATCGCGCAACCCGGGCGGCGGCACTTCGGTGCCGCCGTTTTCGTTTGGACGACGATCGAAACGCTGACGCGATTTCGCTGCTGAAAACGACAAGGCCGCGCGGGACTCGCGCGGCCTTGTCGTGTCGAGCGGGGCGGCGCTCGGCCGCCACCGCTTGCCGGCCCAGCCTCAGGCGGCCAGCGCCTGCGGCAGGCGGCGCTCGAAGGCACGACCCTCGGCGTCGAACAGGTGGCAGTGCTCGGGCTGCGCATGCACGCGAAGGACCTCGCCCGGGCGATGCGTCTCGAGCGGCGGGATCCGCGCGATCATGCCGTCCGGCGCGATCTTCGATTCCGCGTACAGATACGCCGAGTCGCCCAGCGATTCCACCGCCATGGTGCGCACCGCCACGCCCTCGCCCTCGGCCGCGCCGACCTGGACATGCTCGGGGCGGATCCCGACCGTCACCTTGTCGCCCACGCGCAGCGAACCGGTGCGCACCGCCACGCGCTGCGATTCACCGCTCTCGAAGCGCACCGTCACTTCCTCGGGCGAAACGGCCTGCGCCACGCCTTCCAGGAAGTTCATCTTCGGCGAGCCGATGAAGCCGGCCACGAAGCGGTTGGCCGGCGCATGGTAGAGCGCGTTGGGCGAGCCGACCTGCTGCACGCTGCCGTTCGAGAGCACCACGATCTTGTCGGCCAGCGTCATGGCTTCCACCTGATCGTGCGTCACGTAGATCATGGTGGTCTTCAGCTCGTCGTGCAGGCGCGCGAACTCCAGGCGCATCTTCACGCGCAGCGCCGCGTCGAGGTTCGACAGCGGCTCGTCGAACAGGAACACCTTGGGCTTGCGCGTGATCGCGCGGCCGATCGCGACGCGCTGGCGCTGGCCGCCCGAGAGCTGCTTGGGCTTGCGGTCGAGCAGGTGGTCGATGTGCAGGATCTTGGCGGCATTGCGCACCGCCGCGTCGATCTCGGGCTTCTTCGCGCCGGCCAGCTTGAGGCCGAAAGCCATGTTGTCGTACAGCGTCATGTGCGGGTAGAGCGCATACGACTGGAACACCATCGCGATGCCGCGCTTGGCGCTGGGCGTCTCGTTGACGCGCACGCCGTCGATCAGCAGGTCGCCGCCCGAGATGTCCTCGAGCCCGGCGATCATCCGCATCAGCGTGGACTTGCCGCAGCCGCTGGGGCCGACGAACACCACGAACTCGCCGTCGGCGATGTCGAGGTTGACCTTGCTTAGCACTTCGTTGTCGTCGTAGCGCTTGCCGATATCGCGCAGAAGCACGCTTGCCATGATTTGTCTCCGCTGTCTTGCTGCTGTTCGTGACGGGCTGCGCGCGCGCTCGACGGCGCGCGGCGGCCCGGCTCAGTTCATTGCGACTGCACGGTGCCGGTCGCGATCCATTGCGCGACCAGGCCCGGCAGCAGGTCCATGCGATCGAACACATGGCGCGCGCCGATCGCGCGCAATGCATCGACCTGCGACGGCGAGGCATGCCCGCCGCCGACGAAACCGATCACCGTCATGCCGGCCGCCGCGGCCGCGGTGATGCCGGTGGCGCTGTCCTCCACCACCAGGCAGTGCTCGGGCGCGAAGCCCAGCGTGTGCGCGGCGGCCAGGTAGACGTCGGGCGCCGGCTTGGGCCGCTCGACGCCGTCGGCGCAGAACAGGCGCTCGCCGAAATGGCGCTTCAGGCCGGTGCGGGTGAGCGCCGCTTCCACATAGGGGCGGTTGCTGTTGCTGGCGCAGGCGATCGGCAACGGGATCGCGGCCAGCGCCGCGTCGATGCCGTCCACCGCCGGCGCCTGCACGGCGGCGCGCTCGACCGTGGCGCGGATCGTCTCGATCTCCTCGGCCGACAGCGTGTGCCCGGCCTGCGCGGCGGCGCCGGCCAGCACGCGCTCGGTGCGCAGGCCCAGCAGCGGCAGCACGATCGGCCGCACCTCGACGCCGGGCCAGCGCGCTTCCAGCTCGCGCACCAGCACGCCGGCGGCCACCGCCTCGCTGTCGATCAGCACGCCGTCGCAGTCGCAGATCAGCAGCCGGTCGCGTCCCTCGTCGCGTCCCTCGTCGCGCCCCTCGATACCCGGCGCGCTCACTTGACAGCTCCGAAGGTGAGGCCGCGCACCAGTTGCTTCTGCGACAGCCAGCCGACGATCAGGATCGGCGCCACCGCCAGCAGCGAGGCGGCCGACAGCTTGGCCCAGAACAGGCCCTCGGGGCTCGAGTAGGAGGCGATGAACACCGTCAGCGGCGCCGCGTTGGAGCTGGTCAGGTTGATGCTCCAGAAGGCCTCGTTCCACGACAGGATCACCAGCAGCAGCGAGGTGGAGGCCAGGCCCGGCAGCGCCATCGGCATCAGCAGGTAGACGATCTCCTGCCAGGTGGTGGCGCCGTCGATGCGGCCCGCTTCCAGGATGTCGCGCGGGATCTCGGTGAAGTAGGTGAAGGTCATCCACACCGCGATCGGCAGGTTGATCAGGGTATAGATGATCACCACGCCGCTCACCGTATCGAGTAGCCCCGAGTTCTTCCAGAGCAGGTAGATCGGCACCAGCACGCCCACCGAGGGCATCATCTTGGTCGACAGCATCCAGAGCAGGACCTTCTGGGTGCGCCCGGTGGGGAAGAAGGCCATCGCGTAGGCGGCCGGCACCGCGAACAGCAGGCACACCACGGTCACGCCGACCGAGATCAGGATCGAGTTCCAGGCGAAGCCGAAGTAGTTGCTGCGCGCGAACACCTCGCGGAAGCTGTCGAGCGTCGGCGTGAAGATCAGCGACATCGAGTAGGCCTGCTGCTCGGTCTTGAAGGCGGTGATCGCCATCCAGAAGATCGGGAAGAACAGCAGCAGCGCGATCAGCCAGGCCAGCACGCCGGGAATCGCGCGCTTGAGCGTGTCGAGGCCGCCCGCGCTCTGTTTCAAGGACAGCTCGCTCATGCTTCGTACTCCCCCTTCAGGTTCTTCGCCAGCATGCGCACCAGGAAGAACGACACGATATTGGCCAGCACCACCGCCAGGATGCCGCCCGCCGAGGCGAGGCCGACGTCGAACTGCTGCAGGCCCAGCGAGTAGATCAGGTAGGACAGGTTGGTGGTCGCGTTGCCGGGACCGCCGCCGGTGGTCGTATAGATTTCGGCGAAGATCGACAGCAGGAAGATGGTTTCCATCATCACCACCACCGCGATCGCGCGCTTCAGGTGCGGCAGCGTGATGTAGAAGAACATCGCGAGCGCGCCGGCGCCGTCGATGCGCGCGGCTTCCTTCTGCTCCTGGTCGAGCGACTGGATCGCGGTGAACAGGATCAGGAAGGCGAACGGCAGCCACTGCCAGGAGACGATCATGATCACCGCGGTCAGCGGGTAGTCGGCGAACCAGTCGATCGGGGTCATGCCGAAGGCGCGCATCACGCCGGCCACCAGCCCGTAGACGGGGTTCAGGATCATGTTCTTCCAGATCAGCGCGGAGACGGTCGGCATCACGAAGAACGGCGCGATCGCCAGCAGGCGCGCGATGCCCTGGCCGTAGAACTTGCGGTCGAACAGCACCGCCATCAGCACGCCGCCGATCACGGTGATCGCCAGCACCGCCACGATCAGCACCAGCGTGTGCCAGATCGCCGGCAGGAAGGACGGATCGGTGGCGAGGTAATGGTAGTTGTCGAGGCCCGCGAAACCCTTTTCATCGGGGTTCAGCAGGTTGTAGCGCGTGAACGAATACCAGATCGTCATCGCGAGCGGGATCGACATCCACAGCAGCAGCACGGCCACCGAAGGTGTGACGAGCCAGCGGGCGGGCTTGCCGCGCGCGGAGGCGGCGGAGGCGGGAGACGAATCGGTCATGGGCGCCGTGTGATGTAGGGGAAGACGTAGGTGACGCATGCTCGGACCCTCTTGAATCTCGCGCGAGGCGCCGAACCAGCGGCACCCGCGCCGAAGCATCGCGATCCGGCCGGCCCGGCCGGATCGCGTGACACGCTCGAACGGAATTACTTCTTGTAGCCGGCCTGGCGAACCGCGCGGTCGGCGGCGGCCTGGCCGGCGGCCAGTGCCTGGTCGACCGTCATCTGGCCGGCCACCGCGCCGGCGATCGACTGGCCGACCACCGTGCCGAACGACTGGAACTCAGGAATCCCGACATACTGGACGCCCGTGTACGGCACCTTCTTCAGCGAGGGATCGTTGACGTCGGCGGTCTCGATGGCCTTCAGCACGAAGTCCGAGAACGGCGCGGCGGCCTTGTACTCGGGACGCGCGTAGGTCGACTGGCGCGTGCCCGGCGGCACCGAGGCCCAGCCCTCGTCCTTGCCGACCATCTCGACGTACTGCTTGGAGGTCGCCCAGGTGATGAACTTCTTGGCCGAGTCCTGCTGCTTGGAGGTCTTCGGGATCGCCAGCGCCCAGGCCCACAGCCAGTGCGAGCCCTTCGGCGTGACCGCCACCGGCGCGGCCGCGAAGCCGATCTTGTCGGCCACCTGCGACTGCTGCTTGTTGTAGAGCATGCCGGCGGCCACCGTCGCGTCGATCCACATCGCGCACTTGCCCGAGGCGGTCAGCGTCAGGTTCTCGTTGAAGCCGTTCGAGCTCGCTCCCGGGGGGCCGTCCTTCTTCAGCAGGTCCACGTAGAAGCCGATCGCCTTCTTCCATTCCGGCGAGGTGAGCTGCGCGTTCCAGTTCTCGTCGAACCAGCGGCCGCCGAAGGTGTTCACCACGGTCGACACGTAGGCCATGTTCTCGCCCCAGCCGGCCTTGCCGCGCAGGCAGATGCCGTAGGTGCCGTTGGCCTTGTCGGTCAGCTTGTCGGCGAACTGCGCGATCTGGTCGTAGGTCGGCTGGTCCGGCATCTTGAGACCCTTGGCCGCGAACAGGTCCTTGCGGTAGTAGGTCATCGAGCTCTCGACGTAGAACGGCAGCGCGTAGAGCTGGCCGTTGTAGGACAGCGAGTCGCGCGCGGTCTTCACCACGTCGTTGAGGTCGTAGTCGGCGGGCAGGCCCGTCATCGGCGAGAGCCAGCCGCGCTTGCCCCATTGCGGCGCCTCGTAGGTGCCGATCGCCATCACGTCGAACTGGCCGCTGCCGGTGGTGATGTCGGTGGTGGCGCGCTGGCGCAGCACGTTCTCCTCGAGGATCACCCAGTTCAGCTTGATGTCCGGGTTCGCCTTCTCGAAGGCCGGCGAGAGCTTCTTCAGCTCGATCATGTCGGGGTTGTTGAGCGTCGCGATGGTCAGCGTCGCCGCCTGGGCGGCGAGCGCCGACGACGCGAACGCGGCACCCACGAGAAGTCGCGCGGCGGCGGCGATGAGCGTCTGTCCTTGCATGGCATGTCTCCTGTTTTATCGCTGTTCGTGTTTCGTTGTGACGGTCTTTCCACGTCGGGCGGGCTCGTCGGCCTCACCCGTCCTGCTGCATCCCGCACGCTCGCGCGTAGCGGGCAATCGTGTGGCGGATCCGGAACCGGACCCAGGCGGCCGGATCGTCGCCGAGCGCACGCGAGCGGCGCGCGTCGTAGACGTCGGGCAGCCATTGCGCCACCAGGGTCTCGGGCGGCAGTTGCCGCCGCAGGTTCGCGAACAGCCGCTCTACCGCTGCCGCCACCGCCGGCTGCAGCCAGTAGTAGCGGATCCGGTCGCTGTAGCTGAACTGGCGCGCCAGGCGCTGCGCGCCCTCGTCGCCGCGGTAGTAGGGCGCCCAGTGCTCGGGACGCGCGCGCATCGCCTCGTCGATCACCTCGCGCAGCCGCGAGCGTCGATTCTCGTCGACCAGCGCTTCCTCGATGTAGCTCAGCGCGAAGAGCGCCTCGCGCAATGCGAAGGTGAGCCCGGGGCCCACCTTCAGGATCGCGAAGTGGTCGCGCACCAGGGCGGCGAGCGAGGCTTCGGTCTGGTAGTCGGTCGAATGCGCCTCGAACACGAAGCGCGGCACCGCGAGGATGCTGGCGGCCAGCTCGGCAGCCTTGGCCGGCGCGTAGTCGAGCACCTGGCGATCGTCGAAATCGACGCCGGGCTGGGCCACCACCGCCACCGTGCGCGCCCAGGCCGCTTCCAGGCCGTAGCGCGCGAAGGCTTCGCGATGCGCTTCCAGCGTGGCCTCGATCGCCTCGGCGCGGGTCACGCGGATATGGGACAGCGGGCAGGCTTCGGCCGCATCGGCCTCGGCAGCATCGGCGGCCTCGCTCGCGGTCTCGCCGCCCGGCACCGGCACCTCGGTGCCGACCACGTAGACCGGCGCGCTGCCGGCCGCCTCGGCCGCGGCCTCGGCGGCCGCGCAGAGCTGGGCCGCGCGTTCGGCCACCAGCGTGTCGGACAGCGGCGCGCTGTCGTCGGCGCAGGCCATGCTGGCGTCGAGATGGATCTTGGTGAAGCCGGCCGCGACGTAGGCGGCCACCATGGTCGCCGCCTCCTGCATCGCTTCCTTGGCGCGCAGGTGGCGCCACGGGTTCGGACCGAGGTGGTCGCCGCCGAGCACCAGCGCCTCGAGCGCAAAGCCCGTGCGCGCGGCCAGCGCCTCCACCTCGCGGCGGAAATCGACCGGCGTCATGCCGGTATAGCCGCCCTGATGATTGACCTGGTTGCAGGTGGCCTCGATCAGCAGCGGCGAGCCGTCGTCGCGGGCGGCCTCGAAGGCGGCCTCCAGCACCAGCGCATGCGCGCTGCAGACCGAATAGATGCCGCGCCGCGCGCCCTTGCGGTTGGCGGCGAAGATCGCGCCGAGCGTGTCCGGCGCGACGGCGGCTTGCGGGGCGGCGGGGCTCAGGCTGGACATGCGATACCTCGCTCGGTGAGGAAGGCGACGATCTCGTCGGGCGAGCTGTTGCCCTCCATCGGGCCCACCCGCGCCACCGCCAGCGCGCCGGCCGCGTTGGCACGCGACAGCGCCGCCTCGATCGGCCAGCCCTGGATCAGGCTCGCCACCAGGGTGCCGCCGAAGCAGTCGCCGGCGCCGGTCGGATCGATCTCGGTGGTCTCGTAGCCGCTCACGTCGATCTGGCCCTGGCGGTCGAAGGCGCTGCTGCCGGCCGCGCCGCGCTTGAGCACCACCCGCTCGAGCAGCGGCCGGGTGGCCAGCAGGCCCGCGATCGCGCGCTCGGCCGGCTGCGGGCCGCAGAAGAACGGCAGGTCGGCCTCGCTGGGCAGGAACAGGTGGCAGGCGTCGAGCAGTTCCTCGAGCGCGGCGCGCATCGGCTTGAAGGCGAGCATCTCGGCGCGCACGTTCGGGTCGAAGGAGATCCTCGCGCCCACCCGGGCCGCCTCGATCACGCCGCGCTTGACGGCGGCGATGGCGTTCTCGCTGGTCAGCGAGGAACCCATCACGTGGTAGTAACGGCAGCCCTCGAACATGGCGGCCGTCACGTCGGCGGCCTCCAGCAGGGCCGAGGCGCTGCCGTCGATGCTGTAGACGAACTGGCGGCTGCCGTCGTCGCGGTAGGCCACGAAGGCCAGGCCGGTGGGGCGCGCGACGCGACGGATCGCGTCGGTCCGCACGCCGTGCGAGGCCAGCCGCGCCACGATCGCGTCGCCGAAGGCGTCGCGGCCCACGCAGCCCGCGTAGGTCACCGAGGCACCCAGGCGCGCGGCCTGGTCGGCGAAGATGGCCGGCGCGCCGCTCGGGAACGGGCCGGTGAACTCGCCCGGCTCGGCGAAACCCTGGCCGCGCCGGGCGGCGACGAATTCGGCCAGCAGTTCGCCGGCGACGACGATCTCGGCCATGGCTTCAGCTCATCCAGTTGCCGCCGTCGACATTGAGCGTCTGGGCGGTGATGTAGTCGGCATCGGCCGAGGCGAGGAACAGCGCGGCGCCGGTCAGGTCGGCCGGCAAGCCCATGCGGCCGAGCGGCACGGCCTCGCCCACCAGGCGCTTCTTCTCGCCGAGCGGCCGGTTCTCGTAGCGCGCGAACAGCGCGTCGACCTGCTCCCACATCGGCGTGTCGACCACGCCCGGCGCGATGCCGTTGACGTTGATCTTGTGCGGCGCCAGCGCCAGCGCGGCCGATTGCGTGTAGCTCAGCACCGCGGCCTTGGTCGCGCAGTAGTGCGAGACCAGGGCCTCGCCGCGCCGGCCGGCCTGCGAGGACATGTTGACGATCTTGCCGCCGCGGCCCTGCTCGACCATGCGCTGGGCAACCGCCTGCATCAGGAAGAACAGGCCCTTCACGTTGACCGAGAACAGGCGGTCGAACACGTCCCAGGATTCGTCGAGCAGCGGGCGCATGTCGAACAGCGCCGCATTGTTGAACAGGATGTCGACGCCGCCGAAGTGCTCGACGGCGGTCGCGACGATGCGCTCGATGTCCTCGCGCCGCGTCACGTCGGCGGTGATCGCGATGGCGCGATCGGGATGCGCCTCGATCAGCGCGGCCAGCGAGCCGCCGGCCGGCTTCAGGTCGACCAGCACGCAGCGCGCGCCCTCGTCCAGGTAACGCTGCGCAACCGCTTCGCCGATGCCGCTGGCGGCGCCCGTCAAAATCGCGACCTTGTCCTGCAATCTCACTGGTGTCTCCGATTCGTTGTTCGTGGTGTCATCCGGCATTCAGTGAGCTAACGCTCATCGAATGATCATTTGCTCAGATTGCGATCGAATAATCGGATACCAAACGGGTGCTGTCAAGGCGAAAGCGCCGGTTTCGATGATGCGCTGCCGCATGGCGCGCAGCCGCGCGCGGCGGCAGGCCATGCACAGGGTGGCGATACGTTATATCATTCGTCTTTCCCTGCCTTCGGAAGGTGCCCGTCATGGCCTCGACCTCGCCCCTGGATGCCCGCCTCGCCCGTGCCGACGCGTTCGCCGCCGAGCATGGCCTCACCTGGACGCCGCTGCGGCGGCAGGTCTATGAGAAGGTGCTGGCCGCGCAGCGGCCGATCGGCGCCTACGACCTGATCGGCGAACTGGCGCCCGAACGCGGCCGCATGCCGCCCACCACGGTCTATCGCGCGCTCGACTTCCTGGTCGAGCACGGCTTCATCCATCGCATCGAATCGCGCAATGCCTTCCTGGCCTGCTGCGAGATCGGGCCGCCCCACCAGGGCCAGTTCCTGATCTGCGAATCCTGCGGCGACACGGTCGAGATCCCCGGCGCCGAGCTGGCGCGCCAGCTCTCGTCCTGCGAATCGGCGCACGGTTTCGAGATGCACCGCCAGGTGGTCGAGCTGACCGGCCTGTGCGGCGAATGCAAGACCCATCCCAAGGGCGCGCCGCACGCGTGACGCACCCGCCGCGCGCCCATTCCGGGCGCGCGACTGCTACCCCCGTCGAGGAACAAGCATGACTTTCGCCGCCACGTCGCGCGCGCCGCTGCGCGCCCGCTCCCGCCTGATCCGCTGGTTCGCCGCCGGCTGCGCCGCCTTGTCGGTGGCGGGCCTCGCCGGTTTCGCCGGCCCCGCCGCCGCGCAGACCGCCAAGCTGCAGGTGGTCGCCGCCGAGAACTTCTACGGCGACGTGATCAAGCAGATCGGCGGCGCCAACGTGTCGGTGACCAGCATCCTCAGCAACCCGGACCAGGATCCGCACCTGTTCGAGGCCAGCCCGAAGACGGCGCGCGCGCTGCAGCACGCGAACCTGGTGGTCTACAACGGCGCCGACTACGATCCCTGGATGGGCAAGCTGCTGGCCGCCTCGAAGAACGCCACCCGCAAGACCATCGTGGTGGCCGACCTGATCGGCAAGAAGCCCGGCGACAACCCGCATCTCTGGTACGATCCGGCCACCATGCCGGCCGCGGCGCTGGCGATCAGCGCGGCGCTGGGCGCCGCCGACCCGTCGCACAAGGCCGACTACGACGCGAACCTGGCCGGCTTCCTGGCCTCGCTCAAGCCGATCGACGCCAAGGTCGCCGCGCTGCGCGCGCAGTACAAGGGCGTGCCGGTGACGGCCACCGAGCCGGTGTTCGGCTACATGTCGGATGCGATCGGCCTGGAAATGCGCAACCTGCGCTTCCAGCTGGCGACCATGAACGACACGGAGGCGAGCGCGACGGATATCACCGCCTTTGAGAACGACCTGCGCAAGCGCCAGGTCAAGGCGCTGATCTACAACAGCCAGGCCGAGGAGCCGATGACCAAGCGCATGCTGAAGATCGCGAAGGACGCCTCGGTGCCGACCGTCAGCGTCACCGAGACGCAACCGGCCGGCAAGACCTTCCAGCAGTGGATGCTCGCGCAGCTCGATGCGCTGGGCGCCGCGCTGGGCCGACATTGAACCCATGACCTCTTCCTCTCCCGCGCTCGCGCTCGATCGCGTCACGCTCGAACTGGGCGGACGCACGATCCTGCGCGAGGTGAGCCTGGCCGTCGAGGCCGGCGAATTCGTCGGCGTGCTGGGGCCCAACGGCGCCGGCAAGACCACTCTGATGCGCGCGGTGCTGGGCCTGGTGCCCGCCGCCGGCGGCCGCATCTCGGTGGCCGGCGCGCCGGTGGCGCGCGGCAATCCCGCCATCGGCTACATGCCGCAGATCCGCAGCGCGCTGGCCGGGCGCCGCGTGCGCGGCCACGACTTCGTGGCGATGGCCGCCGACGGCCACCGCTGGGGCCTGCCGCATGCCAGCGCCGAGGTACGCGCCGACGTGGCGCGCGTGCTCGATCTGGTGGGCGGCACCGCGCTCGCCCGGCGGCCGCTGTTCGAGCTGTCGGGCGGCGAGCGCCAGCGCCTGCTGCTGGCGCAATGCCTGCTCGGCGCGCCGAAGCTGCTGCTGCTCGACGAGCCGCTGATCAGCCTCGATCCGCATCACCAGCGCGGCGTGGTCGAGCTGGTGCGTCGCGTGCAGCAGGAGCTCGGCATCACCGTGCTGTTCTCGGCGCATGAACTGAATCCGCTGCTCAACGCGCTCGATCGCGTGCTGTATCTCGGCAACGGCACGGCCGCGCTCGGCACGGTCGACGAGGTGATCACGCGGCCGGTGCTGTCGCGGCTCTACGGCTCGCCGATCGACGTGATGCGCGTAAACGGCCGCATCTTCGTGATGTCGGGCGACGTCGAGGTGGAAAAGCACGATCACGAACACGAGGAAGACGGCTCGCATTCGCACGGCTCGCATGGGCACGCACACGGCCACGGCCATGCGCATGGCGGCCACGCACAAGGCAACACGCACGGACACCGGCACGATGTTTGAATACGAATTCATGGTCAACGCGTTCATCGCGTCGGGCATCGTCGCGGTGCTGGCCGGCGTGGTGGGCTACTTCCTGGTGCTGCGCGGCCAGACCTTCGCCGGTCACGCGCTCTCGCACGTCGGCTTCACCGGCGCCACCGGCGCGGTGCTGCTCGGCCTCTCGCCGATCTGGGGCATGGTCGGCTTCACGCTGGCGGCCGGCATCGCAATGGGCGCGCTCGGCGAGAAGCTCGCGGGCCGCGACGTGGCGATCGGCGTGATCCTCTCGCTCGCGCTCGGCGCCGGCCTGCTGTTCCTGCATTTCTATACCAGCTACGCCACCCAGGTCACCGCCCTGCTGTTCGGCAACGTGCTCGGCGTGAGCCACGCCACGCTGATGGTGCTGGCCGGCATCGGCGCGGTCAGCCTGATCGCGCTGGCCGCGATCATGCGTCCGCTGGTGTTCGCCTCGCTGCAGCCGGAGCTGGCCGAGGCCAAGGGCGTATCGCTGCGGCTGGTGTCGGTGCTGTTCCTGGCGATCTGCGCGCTGGCGGTGGCGGCCTGCACGCAGATCGTCGGCGTGCTGCTGGTGTTCACGCTGCTGGTCGGCCCGGCCGCCGCCGCGCAGAACCTCAGCACGCGCCTGGCCAGCGGCGTCTGGCTGGCCGCGCTGTTCGCGCTGGCCGAGGCCTGGTTCGGCGTCACGCTCGCCTACTACACCGACTGGCCGACCAGCTTCTGGATCACCGCGCTGTCGGCGCTGGTCTATGCGGCGAGCCTGACGGGACGGTATCGCGCGACGGCCTGAGGCGGCACACGCGCCGCTCGCCCGAAAAAAAGCCCGCGTCACGATCGCTCGTGTCGCGGGCTTTTTGTTGCCGGAGGTGTCGCCGGAGGTGCTGCGGGATGCGCGCCGCTCAGGCCAGCAGCGTCTTCGCGTGATGCGCGAGGTGATCGGCGATGAAGGTCGAGATGAAGTAATAACCGTGGTCGTAGCCTTCGTGACGGCGCAGCGTCAGCGGCTGCCCGGCCTCGCGGCAGGCGGCCTCGAACACGTCCGGGTTGAGCTGGGTCGGCAGGAACTGGTCGGCCAGGCCCTGGTCGACCAGGATCCCGTCGGCGTAGCGCGGCGCGTCGGAGCGCGCCACCAGTTCGCTCGCATCGTGCTCCTTCCAGCGCTCGCGATCCTCGCCGAGATAAGCCGTGAAGGCCTTCTCGCCCCAGGCGCAGCGCATCGGCGCGGCGATCGGCGCGAAGGCCGACACCGAGCGCCACACGCCGGGATGGCGCAGCGCCAGGGTCAGCGCGCCGTGGCCGCCCATCGAATGGCCGAAGATGCCCAGCTGCGTGCCCTCGATCGGCAAGGCGCCCAGCACCAGCGCGCGCAGCTCGTCGACGATGTAGGACTCCATCCGGTAATGCGTGGCCCAGGGCGCCTCGCTCGCGTCGAGATAGAAACCCGCGCCCACCCCGACATCCCAGGCGGCCGTCTCGCCCGGCACGTTCGCGCCGCGCGGGCTGGTGTCGGGCGCGATCAGGGCGATGCCGTGCTCGGCCGCGAAACGCTGCGCGCCGGCCTTGATCATGAAGGTTTCCTCGTTGCAGGTCAGGCCCGCGAGGAAGAACAGCGCCGGCACGCGCGCGCCGTCGTGGGCGGCCTGCCGCGGCAGGAACACCGAGAACTTCATCGGCAGGCCGATCGCCGCCGAGTCGTGGCGGTAGAAGCGCTGCTCGCCGCCGAACGCGGCATGGGAGGACAGGAGTTCGAGCATGGTCGCGCCTCGTGCCTCAGTACAGCACGACCGAGCGGATCGACTCGCCCTTCTTCATCAGGTCGAAGCCCTCGTTGATCTTCTCGAGCGGCAGGCGGTGCGTGATCAGGTCGTCGATGTTGATCTTGCCTTCCATGTACCAGTCGACGATCTTCGGCACGTCGGTGCGCCCGCGCGCGCCGCCGAAGGCCGAGCCCTTCCATTCGCGGCCCGTGACGAGCTGGAACGGCCGCGTGCTGATCTCCTGGCCGGCCGCCGCCACGCCGATGATGAAGGACTGGCCCCAGCCCTTGTGCGTGCATTCCAGCGCCTGGCGCATGGTGGTGACGTTGCCGATGCACTCGAAGGAGTAATCCGCGCCGCCGTCGGTCAGCTGCACGATGTGGTCGACCACGTTCTCCACGTCCTTCGGGTTGATGAAGTGGGTCATGCCGAACTTCTTCGCCAGCTCGACGCGCGCCGGGTTGATGTCGACGCCGATGATCTTGTCGGCGCCCACCATCCTCGCGCCCTGGATCACGTTCAGGCCGATCCCGCCCAGGCCGAACACCACCACGTTGGCACCCGCCTCGACCTTGGCCGAGTAGACCACCGCGCCCACCCCGGTGGTCACGCCGCAGCCGATGTAGCAGACCTTGTCGAAGGGTGCGTCCTCGCGGATCTTCGCCACCGCGATCTCCGGCACCACGATGTAGTTCGAGAAGGTCGAGGTGCCCATGTAGTGGAAGATCGGCTTGCCGTCGAGCGAGAAGCGCGAGCTCGCGTCGGGCATCAGGCCCTTGCCCTGGGTGGCGCGGATCTTCTGGCAGAGATTGGTCTTGCGCGACAGGCAGAACTTGCACTCGCGGCATTCGGGCGTGTAGAGCGGGATCACGTGGTCGCCGCGGCGTAACGTGCCGACGCCGGGGCCGACGTCGACCACCACGCCCGCGCCCTCGTGGCCGAGGATGGCCGGGAAGATGCCTTCCGGATCGGCGCCCGACAGCGTGTAGTAGTCGGTGTGGCAGATCCCCGTGGCCTTCACCTCGATCAGCACCTCGCCCGCGCGCGGGCCTTCCAGATCCACTTCCTCGATGGTCAGCGGCGCACCGGCCTTCCATGCGATCGCGGCTTTCGTCTTCATGCTTGCAGCTCCTTGTCGGTGAGGTTGCGCCGCGCGTCACGCGCGACGGGCGGCAACCGGGGAATCGTTGTCCGGGCAGGGCGCGCGCGGCGCGCGTGTCGCGCGTCGTGCCCTGCCGCCGAAGCGCGCCGGCGAGCCGGCGCGGGGGACCAGCCGGAAGTGTAAACGCGTGCCGGGAAAACCGGCATGGCGCCACGCGACGGATCGATGTCGCGCCGCGTCGCGCAACGGCGTTTGCGGCGCCTGCCCCGCTCGCTCGCGATGGGCGGGATGCGCCGGAAAACGATCGAAACGACGACGCTCATGAACCCCGTCGCAATCACCTCGCCGCCGCCATCCGACCCCGTGAAAAACCGCGCCGGCTGGGGTTTACCCATCCATGCCGCGAGGCGCGGCCAAAACCCTCTATGCGCCGCCGCCGATACAGACCATAAACGCAGTGATATTTGGCGGCGGCGCCAGGCGGTTTTTGTCTGGCTATAACTGCCGGGAATCCCACTGCCGCGGCGCGTCCACCATGATTTCCCCGCATTCCTTCGTGAAAATCGCATATCCCGCCTGCAAAGCACGGAATAGCGCCCAGTGCTCTTGTTGGCCCGGGTCGTTGCGCATAACTTCACTGCACCCCGACA
Source organism: Burkholderia sp. Ax-1720 (assembly GCF_011753035.1). Lineage (NCBI taxonomy): Bacteria > Pseudomonadati > Pseudomonadota > Betaproteobacteria > Burkholderiales > Burkholderiaceae > Burkholderia > Burkholderia sp. Ax-1720. The sequence goes on from NZ_VWWK01000128.1 coordinate 19,594, forward strand.
ACAAGATCATGGAGTGAGACAGATGCAATCGACCACGGTCCATCCGTGCGACGAGATCCTGCCCGCCGGCAAGCTCGTCACCCTGGGTCTGCAGCACGTGCTGGTGATGTACGCGGGCGCCGTCGCGGTGCCGCTCATCATCGGCAGCGCGCTGAAGCTGCCGAAGGATCAGATCGCCTTCCTGATCAGCGCCGACCTGTTCGCCTGCGGCATCGCCACCCTGATCCAGACGCTCGGCGTGTGGATCTTCGGCATCCGCCTGCCCGTCATCATGGGCTGCACCTTCGCCTCGGTGGGGCCGCTGATCGCGATCGGCACCAACCCGAGCCTGGGCCTGCTGGACGTGTTCGGCTCGACCATCGCGGCCGGCGTGATCGGTATCGTGATCGCGCCGGTGATCGGCAAGCTGCTGCGCTTCTTCCCGCCGGTGGTGGTGGGCACCGTGATCGCGGTGATCGGCCTGTCGCTGATGGGGGTTGGCATCAACTGGGCGGCCGGCGGCGTGGGCAACCCCGAGTACGGCAACCCGGTGTTCCTGGGCCTGTCGCTGCTGGTGCTGGTGCTGATCCTGATGATCAACAAGTTCGGCCGCGGCTTCTTCGCCAATATCGCCGTGCTGCTCGGCATCGTGGCCGGCTTCGTGATCGCGCTCTCGCTGGGCCGCGTCGACCTGGACGGCGTGGCGGCCGCGCCCTGGGTCGGCTTCGTGATGCCCTTCCACTTCGGCACGCCGCATTTCGACGCGCTGTCGATCGCCACCATGGTGATCGTGATGTTCGTCACCTTCATCGAGTCGACCGGCATGTTCCTCGCCGTGGGCGACATGGTCGACCGGCCGGTCGACCAGCAGGCCCTGGTGCGCGGCCTGCGCGTGGACGGGCTGGGCACGCTGATCGGCGGCATCTTCAACTCGTTCCCGCATACCTCGTTCTCGCAGAACGTCGGGCTGGTGGGCGTGACCGGCGTGAAGAGCCGCTACGTGTGCGTGACGGGCGGCGTGATCCTGGTGCTGCTGGGCCTGTTCCCGAAGATGGCGCAGATCGTCGCCTCGGTGCCGGCCTTCGTGCTCGGCGGCGCCGGCATCGTGATGTTCGGCATGGTGGCCGCCAACGGCGTGAAGACGCTCTCGCGCGTTGATTTCGTGAGCAACCACAACAACCTGTTCATCGTCGCGGTCAGCATCGGGCTGGGCCTGGTGCCGGTGGTCTCGCCGCACTTCTTCTCGAAGCTGCCGGGCGCGCTCGCGCCGATCCTGCACAGCGGGATCCTGCTGGCTTCGGTGTCCGCCGTGCTGCTGAACCTGATCTTCAACGGCGTGAAGAGCGAGAAGCAGGCCGAATGCGAGATCCGGCGCGCCGGACACGATCTCGATCCGCGCACGGCCGACCTGCATTGACGATGCTCGGAGGTTGACGGCGGCCTGGCGCTGCCGCCAATGAAAAACACCCCGGAAGCTTGCGCTTCCGGGGTGTTTTTTCGTGTGCTCGCCGGGCGGATCGAGCAGCTCGCGGCTCGAGGCTGGAAACCCCTGCCGCGGCCGCGCGATCCGCTCGACCGCTGCCCTGTCAGCCCGCCGTCGGCTGCGAGGCCGCCGCGGGTGCCGCAGCCGGTTTGCTGTAGTCGACCGGGGCATCGGCCTCGCGCGGCTGGTCGCCGTTGTGCTCGATCCAGCCGCCGCCCAGCGCGCGATACAGGTCCACCAGGTTGGTCCAGCGCGCCAGGCGCGCCGAGATCAGCGTGGTCTGTGCCGTGTACAGGTCCGTCTGCGCGGTCAGCACGGTCAGGTAGCTGTCCACGCCGTTGCGGTAGCGCAGGTCCGACAGATCGTAGCGACGTTGCTGCGCCTGCTCGTTGCGCGCCAGCGCCGCGATCTGCTGGTCATACGTGCCGCGTGCCGCCAGCCCGTCCGACACTTCGCGGAACGCCGTCTGGATCGCCTTCTCGTAGTTCGCGATCTCGATGCGCTTCTGCACGTGCGCCAGGTCGAGGTTCGCGATGTTC
>NZ_VWWK01000129.1:0-21361 GCF_011753035.1 Burkholderia sp. Ax-1720
GCCAGCACGGCGAGCAGCAACAGCCGCGCCGGCCAGCCGTGGCGCGCGAGCGGCGCCAGCCCCAGCACGGCCAGTGCATAGATCACGCCCGACAGGCCCACGTAGTGCGCGACGCCGGGCGCGCCGGCCCACAGCAACAGGCCGGTCGAAGCTGCCAGCCCGGCCAGGGTCGGCAGCGCGCGCCGGCGATGCGCCATCAAGGGCATGCAGGCCGCCAGGCAGGCCAGGTTCAGCGCCGCATGCCGCCAGCCCAGATGCACGAAATGGCCCGTGACGAGCCGCCAGAGCTCGCCGCCGCGCAGCGCGGCGCGATCGAAGGCGAGCGCCTCGCGCCAGGCCGGCGGCAGCGCCTGCAGCAAGGCGATCGCCAGCCCGGCCACGAGCCAGCCGCCCCAGCCGCCCCAGCCGGCCAGCGCCTCGCGCCCGGCGCCCGGCACGACCGGCGACGCGCGCCCCGCCACCGCTTCCAGCCCCTCCATGCCCGCCTCCCTTGCCTCGACCGACGATCCAGCCCAGGCCCCAAGCGTACCGGCGCCAAACCTCGGGCACATCCTGGCCGAATGGCCAGGTTTCGCGGCGTCCCGCGAATCATTACATTTCACTGTCACCATGCAAACGTAATCTTGCCGATTCCTTTCATAACCATAAAATCCCATGACACTAGCCATTCCGCATTTCCTTCTCGTGTCGCTGTGCGCCGCGCTGGCCACCCTGCCGGCCCGGGCCGCCGTGGTCAGCGCCGCCTGCGGCGACCCCGCCACGCCGATCGCCGAGATCCAGGGCAGCGGCGCGCCCTCGCCGCTCAACGGGCAGACGGTGTCGATCGAGGCCGTGGTCACCGCCGATTTCGGCGGCACCGACGGCTTCGGCGGCTTCTTCGTCCAGCAGGACGACAGCCGGCGCGTCCACCAGCCCGGCGTGTCCGAAGGCCTGTTCGTCTACGCGCCGAAACTGCGCGCCAAGGCCGGCGACATGGTCCACCTGAGCGGCAAGGTCGAGGAGAAGTACGGCCAGACGCAGCTCACCCTCGCCGGCGCGATCGCCGTCTGCGCGAGCGGCCAGAGCGTCACGCCGGCCACCCTGGCGCTGCCGGTCGGCAATCCGGCCGCGTTCGCCGCCGTCGAGGGCATGCTGGTGCGGGTGCCGCAGAAGCTGACCGTCAGCGAGGTCTACGAGCTGGGCCGCTACGGCAGCGTGCTGCTCTCGAACGGGCGCCTGCCGGTGCCCACCAACGTCGCCGCGCCGGCCGACGCGAAGGCGCAGGCCGCCGCCAACGCACGCAACCGGCTGATCCTTGACGACGGCTCGAACAAGCAGAATCCGCTGGCGGTGCCCTACCCGGCGCCGGGCCTGTCGGCCGCGAACACCCTGCGGGTCGGTTACACGGTGGAGAACGTCGAGGGCGTGATGGAGAAGCGCTACGACGCCTGGCGGCTGCAGCCCGTGCCCGGCGCGGCCGTGCCGAGCTTCGACGCGAGCGCCAATCCGCGCGGCGAGGCGCCGGCGCGCCATGCGCAGGCCGACCTGCGGGTCGCCTCGTTCAACGTCCTCAACTACTTCAACGGCGACGGCAAGGGCGGCGGCTTCGACGCGCCCGACAATCGCGGCGCGCCCACCTACAAGGAGTTCCAGCGCCAGGAAGCGAAGATCGTCAAGGCCATCACGGCCTTGCAGGCCGACGTGATCGGCCTGATGGAAATCGCCAACAACGGCTATGGCGAACTAAGCGCGGTGCGCCAGCTCGCGGCCCGGCTCGGCGACGGCTGGCGCGTGGTGGATCCGGGCACGGAGAAGCTCGGCGGCGACGCGATCAAGGTCGCCCTGCTCTACAACAGCCGCTCGGTCGAGCCGATCGGCAAGCCGGCCACGCTCGCGATCGACAACAAGAACCGCCAGCCGCTCGCGCAGACGTTCCGCCGCATCGGCGGCGCGCGCGCGGTGACGGTGGTGGTCAACCACCTGAAGTCGAAGGGCTGCACCGACGCGAGCGGCGGCGATGCGGACCAGGGCGACGGCCAGAGTTGCTGGAACCCGACGCGCGTGCGCGCCGCCGGCCTGGTTGCCGACTGGCTGGCCGGCAATCCGACCGGCGTGGACGGCGCCGGCGTGCTGCTGATCGGCGACATGAACAGCTACGCGAAGGAAGATCCGATCGCGCTGTTCGAGGCACGCGGCTACGTGAACCTGGCGGCGCGCTTCATCGGCGCGGGCGCCTACAGCTACGTGTTCGGCGGCGAGACCGGCTATCTCGACCACGCGCTGGCCTCGGCCTCGCTGCTGCCGCGCGTGAAGGCCGTGCACGAATGGCACATCAATGCCGACGAGCCGGTGGTGCTGCAGTACACGCTGGCCTACAAGAGCGCCGAGCAGCAGAACAGCTTCTATGCGCCCGATGCCTATCGCTCCTCGGACCATGATCCGGTGGTGGTCGACCTGGCGATGGCCGATGCGCCGCCGGCCGTCGACGACAGCGCGGCGGGCCCCGGTGCCGCGCCGGGCAGCAGCGGCGGCGGCAGCGCCGATCCGTGGCTGCTGCTCGCGCTCGGCGCGGGGGCGGCGCTCGCCTGGCGAGCCAGGCCGCACCGCGCCTGAGTCGCCGCAACCGCGAAGCAATGCCGGGCGAACGGCTCGCCCGGCACGGGAAAAAACTACAAACCCACCAGTTTCTTCGTGCAAAAAAGCACCATCGGCCCACGATTTCGCGGCAAATGTGAAATTCCGTCAAATCCGGCCGGGACCGGGCCCGGCACGCGCCATGCGAGGCGCGCCGGGCGCCTGTCGCCGATCACGCCTCGATGGCGTCGCGATCAGGCCCGACAACGCCCGGCGAGGATCTCGCAACTCGCGCGCCCGTTGTCGACCCGCCTTTCCTGCCGGGTCCCGCCGCCCGCCGAACGGAAAAATCTACCGCTCTGGAAGCTTCCGTCGAAAGCTCCACGAAAATTTGTTTCATTTTCGCAAGCCCCTGTCGCGAAAGGACTTTTCCATCAGGGGGCGCGACATGGCACGCGAGTTGCGAAACTCAAGGGGAGAATGCGAATCACACCCGAGCAGTGTCTCGCACCATCGACCCTTTTCTCGATCGTAAGGAGAACGACCATCATGGCACTCACGAACAGCATCGAAGACAAACTCGACCGAGGTTTCACGGAGCTGCGCCGCACCGGCCGCCGTGTGGCGCGCGATGCACGCCACAACGCTCACAACCTCAATGCCGACGTCAAGGACGACGTCCGCTCGCTGGTCGAGGAACTCGAAGATCTGTTGAAGAAGGAAGACGCCGACGTCGAATCGCTGCGCAAGCGCCTGCACGGCCGCCTCGCCGAAGTGCGCGGCACGCTCGACGACGCCACCGACGACGCGCTCTATCGCCTGCGTGCGCAGGCCGACCGCGTCTCGCAGGCGGTCCACGAGAATCCGTGGCAGACCGCCGGCGTGGTCGCCGGCCTCGCCTTCGTCGCGGGCCTGCTGCTCGCGCGCCGTTGATCCGGCACACCGCCCCCTTTGGCCAACACGTAAAAATCCAACCTTCAACGAGGGAGAACAAACCATGCGTCAAGCACTTGTGATGAAAGCCGCCGCCGCCGTCGTGATCGGCGGTCTCGCCCTGGCCGGCTGCACCACCACCCCGCCGAACGAACCGCAAAGCGCCGCGGCCAATTCGTCGAAGCGCCAGGCCATCAATTCGAGCGTCGACGCGACGCTCTCGCGCCTGTACACGACGGTGCCGGGCTCGCGTGAGCTGGTCGCGAAATCGCGCGGCGTGCTGGTGTTCCCGAGCGTGCTGCAAGCCGGCTTCATCCTCGGCGCCCAGACGGGCAACGGCGCGCTGCGCGTGGGCGGCAGCACGGTGGGCTACTACAACACCTCGTCGCTGTCGGTCGGCCTGCAGGCGGGCGCGCAGTCGAAGGCGGTGATCTTCCTGTTCATGACGCAGGAGGCACTCGACAAGTTCCGCGGCACGGACGGCTGGTCGGCCGGCGCCGACGCCTCGGTGGCGGTCGTGAAGATCGGCGCGAACGGCGCGGTCGACTCGAACACGGTGCAGTCGCCGATCGAGGCGATCGTGCTGACCAACGCCGGTCTGATGGGCGATCTGTCGGTGAACGGCACCAAGGTCACGCGCATCAACCCGTAAGGGCACCGCGCCGTTCGCGGCGCGCCTGCCTGACCCGCGCCGCGGCCTGGCTCCGCGGCGTTTTTTTGCCCGCGCGCCACGGCCGGGCGGCAGCCGCCGCCCGGCCTTCCCGCATCTCGCCGCGCTACCCGGGCGTCGCGCTTGCAGGCATACTCGCGGGAATTCGAAACCTAGCAGCGAAGGCGCGCAGGCGCCCTCGCCCAACCCGGGCCGTCCGAGCGACCACATGGAAAGCGGCAAAGACCACCAAAAATTCTTCCACCTGCTGCTGGCGATCGTCACGATCGGCTTCTGCTGGATTCTCGTGCCCTTCTTCGGCGCGATCTTCTGGGGCACGATCCTGGCGATCCTGTTCCAGCCCGTGCAACGCTGGTTCGCCGCGCATTTCGGCAAGCGCCGCAATCTCGCCGCGCTGGTCACGCTCTCGCTGATCGTGCTGATCGTGATCCTGCCGCTGAGCTTCGTGGCCGGCACCCTGGTGCAGGAAATCGCCTTCGCCTACCAGCAGATCAAGGCCGCGCAGCCGAACATGACGGGCTGGTTCCAGGAGATCGTCCACGCGCTGCCCGCCTCGCTGCAGCGCATCCTGCACAGCTACGGGCTGACCGACATCGCCGGGATCCAGAAGAAGCTGACCGACGGCGCGGCCGCGATCAGCCAGTTCGTCGCCGCGCAGGCGTTCAGCATCGGCCAGAACACCTTCCAGTTCATCGTCAGCTTCGGCATCATGCTCTACCTCGTGTTCTTCCTGCTGCGCGACGGCGGCGAGATCGGCCGGCGCGTGCGCCGCGCGCTGCCGCTCGACGAGGATCACAAGCAACTGCTGCTGACCAAGTTCACGACCGTGGTGCGCGCCACGGTGAAGGGCAACATCGCGGTGGCGATCGTGCAGGGCGCGCTGGGCGGCCTGATCTTCTGGATCCTCGGCATCGAGGGCGTGCTGCTGTGGGGCGCGCTGATGGCCTTCCTGTCGCTGCTGCCGGCGATCGGCGCGGGGCTGGTGTGGGCGCCGGCCGCGGTCTACTTCGCGGTCACCGGGCAGATCTGGAAGTGCGTGATCCTGGTGGCCTTCTGCGTCGGCGTGATCGGCCTGGTCGACAACCTGCTGCGCCCGATCCTGGTCGGCAAGGACACCAAGATGCCCGACTGGGTGGTGCTGATCTCCACGCTCGGCGGCATGGCGCTGTTCGGCATCAACGGCTTCGTGATCGGGCCGCTGGTGGCCGCGCTGTTCATGGCGAGCTGGGACATCTTCGCGCGCGCCGACCAGAACGGCTGAGCCGGCCGCGCACGCCCGGCCACGGGGCCGGAAACGACAAGGGCACGCGGATCGGATCCGCGTGCCCTTGTGTCTTTTGCGCCGTCGCGCCGGCGCCCGGTCGAACCAGTCGATCTAGTCGAACTTGAACTGCATGTCCTTGACCACCGCCTGCTGCCCCCACACGAAGGAGCACACGCGCCCGGTCTCGACGCTGACCGCCTCGCCGCCCTTGCCCTGCGTCTCGGTCAGCGGGTGGCAGCCGCCGGTGATCGTCACGGTTCGCATGCCCTGCTTCGAGAGCGGGAATTCGTTGCTGTCGTCCTCGGGCACCGTGTGGGTGAGCGAGACGTTCTCGACGTAGTCGTCGGGCAGCATGAACACCGGCGCGTCGTCGACCCACAGCGTGTAGTAGTCGTGCTTGAAGGGCGTCTGCTCGATGCAGAGCTTGGATTTGTGGCTGCCCTGCGTCTGCGTCTGGCAGAGCGGCGCGGCCAGCGCCGCCGTGGCGCCGCCCAGCAGCAGCGCGGCCACGCCCGCGCGCAACGCGTCTCGTGTCTTCATGTTTTTATCCCGGAATAAGAGGCCCTGTGGAACGGCCAGGCACATGGCGCGCGCGGTGAAACCACCGCGTGCGCGACATGCGCTGCCGCGATCCGCCTTCGGTACGTCTTCGGCGGCTGCCATCTTACCTAAGTCCGGGCGCCCGCCAAAGCGGGCTCGAGCCCTTCCTCGACGCGCGGGCCGGGATCAGAAGGTGGTGCGCAGGCCCACCATCACGCTGCGCCCGCCTTCCGGCGCGATATCGCGCACCACCGAGCTGGCGTAGCGGATCTCCTGGTTGGTGAGGTTGTCGCCGCGCACGTAGGCCAGCCAGTGGGTCGAGCCGACATGGAAGCGATAGCTCAGCACCAGGCCCAGCGAGGTGTAGCTGTCGGTGGGCAGGTCGTTGTCGGGCACGCGATGCTGGGCCCAGGCGTGGGTGAGCTGCGCGCGCGCGCCGAACGGCCCGTAGCCGTAGTCGGCCGCCAGCGAGGCGCGCAGCGGCGAGATGCGCGGCAGCGGCTCGCCCGTCTCGGCGTTGCGCGCATGCGTGTAGTCGCCCGTCAGTTCGATGTCCAGACGATGCGCGCCCTTCTCGAAGGCGCGCCACTTGCCTTCCCATTCGAGCCCGTAGAACTCGGCGCGCACGCCGCGGTAGACGGCTTCCTTGAGCGCGTCGTCGGTGCCGGGCGCGACCACCTCGCCGTCGTCGTCGACCAGGCGCCCGGTGTTGAACTCGGTCAGGTAGTTCGAGAAGCGCGTGTAGAACACGCCGATGCTGCCCTTGTTCGGACCGGCCGCGTAGCGCAGCGAGAGGTCGGTCGAGACCGCCTTCTCCTTCTGCGCGCCGGGCGCGCCGATCAGGTACTGGCCGGTCGCGTCGTGCGGGCCGTTCGCGTAGAGCTCGTAGAAGGTCGGCGCGCGCTCGGTGTAGGACACGCTGCCGGCCAGCGACCACACCGGGTTCAGCTTGTAGAGCGTGCCGAACGAGACGCTGCCGGTATTGAAGCTGTGGCCGCTCGCGCCGGCGAAGCGCTCGTTGCCGGCCGGCGTCGGATCGAGCCTGACGTGCTCGATGCGCCCGCCGAGGCTGAACTTCAGCGCCTGGGTGGCCTGCCATTCCTCGAGGCCGAACAGCGCCACGTTGGTGGTCTGGGTGGTCGGCACCAGGGCCTCGTCGCCGAGTGCCGAGAAGGTGTTCTGCGAGGCCTGGATGCCGAACGCGCCCTCGAACGGCCCGATCTTGCGATGGCGCGCCTCGATGCGCGCCTCGTAGCCGTGGTTGCGGAAGGTGGTGCTGGTCTCGCCGTTGTCGATTTCCTTGTGTTCGTAGTCCGTATAACCGAAGTCGAACTTGAGCTGCGAGATCGGGCCGGACAGGTTGCGGATCTCGGACGAGGCCGCCAGGTGCTGCTGGCGCATGCGCAGCCGCACGTCGCTCTCGGCCACCGAGCCGTAGTTCGATTCGAAGCCGCTGTACGACAGGCCCGCGTAGCCGTCGGCCCAGGTGTAGGCGCCGCCGACCGCGCCGCCGTGCGAACGGCCGTCGCTGTTGGGGATGCTGCCCGAAGCCTCGCTCGCGTCGGGGCCGTCGAGCGCGCGCTGGCGGTCCGAATGCGCGAAGCCCGGGATCCGCAGCTTGCTGGTCTCGCGATCGAAGGCATCGACGTGGAACGCGAAGCGGCCGTTGCCGCCCTCCACCAGCGCGGCGCCGGCACGCGCGTCGTTGGCGCCGCCGTAGCTCGCGTCGACCGCGCCCGACACGCCCTTGATCGCCTCGCGCGGAATCCGGTTGTCGATGGTGTTGACCACCCCGCCGATCGCATTGCCGCCATAGAGCAGCGCCGCCGGCCCGCGCACGATCTCGACGCGCTCGACCGTCAGCGGGTCCTGCGGCACCGCGTGGTCGTAGGACAGCGAGGAGGCGTCGAAGGCGGCCACGCCGTTCTGCAGCAGCCGGATCCGGTCGCCGTCCATGCCGCGGATGATCGGGCGGCCCACCATCGGCCCGTAGGTCGTGGTCGACACGCCCGGCAGCCCGTCGAGCGTGGCGCCCAGCGAATCGGCGCGGCGCAGCGCCAGCGCGTCGCCGCCGATCGAGGCGGTCGGCGAGATCAGCTCGGTGTCGCCGATCGGGTTCGCCGTGACGAACACCGGCGCCAGCGTCGGAGTCGGCGTGGCGATGGCGGGCGCCGCGGCAGGTATGCCCGTCGCGCCGTTCGCCGCCGACTGCGCATAGGCCAGGCTGGCGACGAACATCAGGGTCAGGGGAGGCAGCCCGCGCGCGGCGGACAGGGATCGAAAACGGGCGGAGTCGCGCATGATGAAGGTGGTTGTCGTGAAATGAGCCGGAATGCGCCGCCGGCTGATTCGCGCGACGTTATAACGTATCATCGCGAATCCGTGGTTCGCCGTATCGATTCGACGTCATCCACGCGACCGGGCCGAGAGAGAGGAGCTCGGGGTCGGAAGAAGCAGCACTCGGATATGTTATATCATTTCAGAATGTAACAACAAGCACGGACTTCGAAAGATTCGTGAATAGATTTCGTCATCGAGGGAAATGCCCACGCGAGCGCGCGGATCAGGCGCCGCGGGCGATGAGGGATCGGGAAGGAAGGTCGAGGGATGCAAACGCGCCGCTCGGGCGCAAGACTCCGTAAGCCTCGTTAATCACGCTTAATCGCGCGAAATTGACTCTACGGCGGCGCAGCAGAAGAATGAAGTCTGTCTCGTGATCATCTTCCGGCCACCCCGGTACACGGTGATCAGAGGCGGCCAGACCTCCAGTCATACCCCCCTCTTGACTGGGAATTGCAAGCCACGGAGCAATCCGTGGCTTTTTTTTGCCTTCCTTTCGCCTCTTGGCGGCGCGGCCCTCAGGCGTCCTCGGCCACGCGCAGCACGAGCTTGCCGACATGGCTGCCGTCGAACAGGCGATTGAGCACCTCGGGCGCATTCTCCAGCCCCTCGGCGACGGTCTCCTCGGCCTTGATGCGCCCCTCGCTCAACCAGGCGGCCAGTTGCTGCACGGCCTCGCGATTCTTGCGGTAGTCGAGGATCAGGAAGCCGCGCATGCTGAGGCGCTTGGAGATCACCGTGCCGAAATCGTCGCCGGCGCGGCCGTTGTTGTTGTAGTTCGAGATCACGCCGCACAGTGCCACGCGCCCGCCGATCACCATGCGCGAGAGCACGGCGCGCATCACCTCGCCGCCCACGTTCTCGAAGTTCACGTGCACGCCGTCGGGCGTGGCGGCCTTCAGCGCGGCCTTGAAGTCGGGCGCCTTGTAGTCGACCGCGGCGTCGAAGCCGAGCGTCTCGGTCAGGTAGCGGCACTTCTCCGGGCCGCCGGCGATGCCGACCACGCGCGCGCCCTGGATCTTGCCGATCTGCCCCGCGATCGAGCCCACCGAGCCGGCCGCCGCCGACACCACCAGGGTCTCGCCCGGCTGCACCGGCGCGATGTCGGTCAGCCCGTAATAGGCGGTCAGGCCGCTCATGCCGCAGGCGCCGAGCAGGGTCGGCAACGGCAGGCCCACCTCGGGCAGCCGGGTCAGCCTGGGCACCTCGTCGGCGAGCACGTGGGCATAGTCCTGCCAGCCCACCAGCCCCTGCACCAGGTCGCCGACCGTGAACTTGTCGGCGCGCGAGGCGACCACCCGGCCGAGGCCGAGCGCGCGCATGGTCTCGCCGATCGCCACCGGCGGCAGGTATTGCGGGATGTCGCTCATCCAGACCCGGTTGGTCGGGTCCATCGACAGGTAGAGCACGCGCACCAGCACCTCGCCCTCGCCCAGTTCGGGCAGCGGCGCTTCGACGAGCGAGAAGTGTTCGGCGCCGACGCGCCCTTCGGGGCGCGCCTTCAGGCGCAACTGGCGGTTGAGGGTTGCGGACATCGTGCCTCCTCGGCTTGACTGTTCGACTGGGGCGCCCGGCGCGAACGCGCCGGGCAGCGGGTGGATTGGATGGCGGCGCGCGATGCGGGCGATGCACGCTACGCAGGCGCGCCGCCGCTTACATCGCGCACAGGCCGCCGTCGATCACCAGCTCGGCGCCGGTCACGTAGCGGCTCTCGTCCGAGGCCAGGTAGATCGCCGCGTAGGCGACGTCGTCGGGCTCGCCCAGGCGGCCCATCGGCACGCCGCGCACCAGCTTGCGGGTGGCCGCGCTCTCGCCGAGCTGCGCGAAGAAGGGCTCGACGATGCCGGTGCGGATGAACGAGGGATGCAGCGAATTGCAGCGCACGCCGGTCTGCTTGCGCGCGCAGTCGACCGCGATCGACTTGGTCAGCGAGGCCACCGCCGCCTTCGAGGCGTTGTAGGCGGTGTACTCGGGCTCGTGCTTGAAGGCCGCCACCGAGGACACGTTGATGATCGAGGCAGGCTGGCTGTCGCGCAGGAACGGCAGCGCATGGCGCACGCCCAGCACGATGCTCTCGACGTTGACGTCCATCACGCGGCGCCATTCCTTCTGCTCGATCTGCTCGACCGTGCCGAGCGAGCCGATCCCGGCATTGTTGACCAGCACCGACAGCGCGCCCATCGCGCCGTTGGCCTCGGCGGCCAGCGCCTGCCAGCGCGCGTCGTCGCGCACGTCCTGCTCGGCCGACCAGGCCACGCGCGTGCCGGCCGCCTCGTTGAGCTGCGCGGCCAGCGCTTCGAGCGCCTCGCGCTGCGCGGCCACGTCGGTCAGGAACAGCTTCGCGCCGTGCTCGGCCATGCGCGTCGCGATCGCGCGTCCCAGCCCTCCCGTCGCGCCGGTGATCCAGGCGCACTTGCCCGCCAGCCGCGGGGTTCCGATCGTCGTCATGGGTTCTCTCCTCCTTGCTGTTGTCCGCATGCGGCGCCCTCGCGCCGCGCGTCGCCACTATACCGACAGATATCCGCCGTCCACGTTGAGCACCGCGCCGGTGGTGTAGCTCGACGCGCCCGAGGCCAGGAACAGGATCGCGCCGGCCATCTCGGAGGGCGCCGCGACGCGGCGCATCGGCACGTGGGCCAGCACCTGCTCGAGCACGGCCGGGTTCTTGGTCAGCGCCGAGGCGAACCTGGTATCGGTCAGGCCCGGCAGCAGCGCGTTGCAGCGCACGCCGTCGGCCGCGCATTCGATCGCGAAGGCCTTGGTCATCGAGATCACGGCGGCCTTGGTGATCGAATAGATGCCCTGCTTGTCGCCGGGGATCACGCCGTTGACCGAGGCCACGTTGACGATCGCCCCGCCGCCATTTGCCGCCATCCGGCGCGCGCCGTGCGAGGACATGAAGAAGTAGCCGCGGATATTGACGTCGACGGTCTTCTGGAACGCATCGACGCCGGTGTCGACGATCGGGCCGTAATAGGGATTGGCGGCCGCGTTGTTGACCAGCACGTCGAGCCGGCCATGCTTCGCGTCGATCGCGGCGTAGAGCGCCTCGATCTGCTCGAGTTCGCCGATATGGCAGGCGGCGGCCTCGGCCGAGCCGCCGTCGGCGACGATCGCCTCGGCCACGCGCCGGCAGTCGTCGATGCGGCGGCTGGCGACGATCACGTGCGCGCCGAAGGCGGCCAGCAGGCGCGCGGCCTCTTCGCCGATGCCGCGGCTCGCGCCGCTGACGACGGCGATCTTGCCGGACAGGTCGAACAGATTGGGTGCAGTCATCGTGGGATGTTCCGATGGAGTTGACGGAAAAGGCGGCACGCGCCGCGCGCACGAGGCGGCGGCGCGTTGCGCGGCATGCAGCCGAGGGACGATCGCGTCGACATCAGCGATGCGTCACCAGCGCGGCGTCGGCGGTGGTATCGAGATGCGGCCACGCGTTGTAGGTGACGAGCTGGGCGCCGCGCCGGCCGGTGCGGATCCGCGACACGCTGGTATTGACCAGCGGCCAGGCGAAATCGAAGCTCCGTTGCGGATCGGCGCCGGCCAGCAGGGTGGCGATCACGGCGATCGGCCCGCCCGAGGACACCACCCAGACTTCCTCGGCGCTCTCCTTGGCGAGCGTGTCCCAGGCCGCCAGCACCGCGGCGCGGAAGGCCGGCCAGGCGAGCGTGTAGTCGTCGTCGGCCTGGCCCGAGGTCCAGCGCGCCACGGCCGCCGAGAACAGCGCCTGGAACGCGCGGCGCGGGTCGCCCGAGGCGGCCAGCTCGGCCAGCAGCGCCTCGCGCGAGGCCAGCTCGGGGCGCAGGCGCGCCACCAGTTCGTCGGAATCGAGTTCGGCGAGGCCGGGCAGCACGCGGATCGGCGGCTCGATGCCGGCCGCCCGCGCGGCCAGCGTCGCCGTCTGCGCGTGACGGCGCAGCGTGCCGGTGAAGATCGCGCCGGGCCGGCCGCCGCGCGCCGCCATCCAGGCGCCGAGCTTGCCGGCCTGGGTCTCGCCGCGCGAGGACAGGCAATCGTAGTCGGCCGCGTCGAAGCTGGCCTGCGCGTGGCGGATCAGGAAGATCTCGCTCATCGCCCCGCTCCGGCCGCCTCGATGCGCGCGCGGCAGCGCAGCGTCAGGTAGCGCACCGCGTCGCCGAAGCCCGCGAAGGCCGGGTTGGTGGTCTGGCCGAGCACGTAGCGGCGGTAGATCTGCTGGATGATGCCCATCAGCCGGAACAGGCCGAACACCTCGTAGAAGGCGAAACCGCCGATCTCGGTGCCGGTGCGCTCGCCGTAATGGGCCACCAGCTCGGCGCGCGTCATCATGCCGGGCGCGTGGGTCGGCTGGCGGCGCATCGCGCGGAACGGCGCCTCGTCGTCGGCCTGCACCCAGTAGGCGAGCGAGCCGCCCAGGTCCATCAGCGGATCGCCGAGCGTGGCCATCTCCCAGTCGAGCACGCCGACGATGCGCAGCGGGTCTCGCGGATCGAGCACCACGTTGTCGAAGCGGTAGTCGTTGTGGATCACGCAGAGCCGCCCGTCGCGCGCCGGCCGGTTCGCCTCCAGCCAGCCCGTCACGTCCTCGGCGGGATCGGTGCCGTCGGTCAGCGCGCGCTGCCAGCGCTCGCGCCAGCCGCTCACCTGCCGCGCCACGTAGCCCTCGCCGCGGCCGAAGGCAGCGATCGCCGGCGCCGAGGCGTCCACCGCGTGCAGCTCCACCAGCCGCTCGACGAAGCTCTCGCAGAGATGCCGCGTGCCGGCCGCGTCGAGCCCGAGCTCGGGCGGCAGGTCGCGCCGCAAAATCACCCCGGCCAGGCGCTCCATCACGTAGAACTCCGAACCGATCAGCGAGGCGTCGTCGCAGCGCGCGACGATGCCGGGCACGTAGGGATAGGCTGGTTTCAGCGCGGCCATCACGGCGGCCTCGCGCAGCATGTCGTGGGCCGAGCCCGCCTTCGCGCCGGCCGGCGGGCGGCGCAGCACCAGCTCGCGATCGGGATAGCCGAGCAGGTAGGTCAGGTTCGAGGCGCCACCATGGAACTGGCGGATCTCGGGCGTGCCTTCCAGGCCCGGCACCTGCGCCTTGAGGAATGCGTCGAGCCTTGCCGCGTCGAGCCGGTCCTCGTCGCGCACCTCGCGGGCGCCGTCGATCGGCGCGCTCATGCCGCGGCTCCCGCGCGGCGGCTCGCCTGCTCGCCGGCCTGGCGCTTGAACTCGAGCTTGGCGACCACCCCGCGATGCACCTCGTCGGGCCCGTCGGCCAGGCGCAGCACGCGCGCATAGGCATACAGGTGGGTCAGCGGCACGTCGTCGGACACGCCCGCGCCGCCGTGGATCTGGATCGCCGCGTCGGCGGCCTGCTGGGCCACCGCCGGCACCACCACCTTGATCTGCGAGATCAGGCTCAAGGCCGCCTTCACGCCCTGCGTGTCGATGGTCCAGGCGGCCTTCAGCGTCAGCAGTCGCGCCTGGTCGATCGCCATGCGCAGGTTCGCGACGATGTCGGCATTGCCGCCCAGCGCCGCCAGCGGCTTGCCGAACGCGGTGCGCGAGGCGGCCCGCTCGCACAGCAGGCCCAGCGCGCGTTCGGCGGCGCCCAGCGCGCGCATGCAGTGATGGATCCGGCCCGGCCCGAGCCGGCCCTGGGCGATCTCGAAGCCGCGCCCGGGGCCGAGGATCACGTTCGGGGCCGGCACCCGCACCTGGTCGAACACCACCTCGCCATGGCCCGAGGGCTCGTCGTAATGATGGAAGGCCGGCAGCATGCGCTCGATGCGCACGCCCTTCGCGTCGAGCGGGCAGATCACCATGGTGTGGCGGCGATGCGGCTCCGCCCCGGCATCGGTCAGGCCCATGAAGATCGCGACCCGCGCATGCGGATGGCCGATCCCGGTCGACCACCACTTGCGGCCGTTCAGCACGAACTCGTCGCCGTCGGGCGTCGCGGTGGCGCGCATGTTGGTGGCGTCCGACGAGGCCACCTCGGGCTCGGTCATGCAGAACGCCGAGCGGATCTCGCCGGCCAGCAGCGGCGCGAGCCAGCGCGCCTGCTGCCCGGGCGTGCCGTAGCGCGCCAGCACCTCCATGTTGCCGGTGTCGGGCGCGTTGCAGTTGAACACCTCGGGCGCGATGAAGGAATGGCCCATGATCTCGGCGAGCGGCGCGTACTCGGCATTGGACAGCCCCGCGCCGCCGTGCTCGACCTCGGGCAGGAACAGGTTCCAGAGACCGGCGGCGCGCGCCTTCTGCTTGAGCGCCTCCATCACGGGCGGCTGGCGCCATTGCCGCCAGTCGGCGCCGCCGGTCAGTTCGGCGGCATAGCGCGCCTCGGCGGGCGCGATCTCGTCGCGCATGAAGCGGCTCAGTCGGTCGGCGAAATCCTGGCTGCGAGCGGTCGGCGTGAAGTCCATGGCATCGTTCCGGTTGAAGTGGCACTCAATCTACGCCGATCTCGCCGATCGATGAAATGAATGTTCTTCATGTCAGGTCATCAAAGGGATTAATATGCTGGCTTCCCTTTCGCCCGCTGCGGCCCGTCGCCGGCCGCCCGCCCCGTGAGCTCCGACCTGCGCCTCGACCTCAACCTGTTCCGCGTGCTCGACGCGATCCACAGCCATGGCGGGATCAGCGCGGCCGCGCGCACCCTGCACCTGACCCAGCCCGCCGTCACGCACGCGCTGAACCGGCTGCGCGCGCATTTCGACGATCCGCTGTTCGTGCGCCAGGGCAATCGCATGATGCCCACCGAGCGCACCCGCGCCATGATCGGCGAGGTGCAGCGACACCTGAAGGGCCTGCAGGCGGCCGCGCAGGCGCAGGCGAGGTTCGATCCCGCCACGCTCGAGCAGCGCTTCGTGGTGGGCATCCGCGACGTGCTGGAGTCGATCGCGCTGCCGCAATTGGTGGAGCGGCTCGCGCGCGAGGCGCCGCGCATCACCGTGGTCAGCCGGCGCATCGTGCTGGCCGAGGTGGGCCGCGAGATCGCCGGCGGCCAGCTCGACCTGGCGATCGACCGGCGCGTGCCGACCGGGCCGCAGATCGTGCGCGAGCCGCTGGTCGACGACGCGCTCGCCGTGGTGCTGCGCCGCGATCATCCGCTCGCGCAGGGCCCGCTGCGCCGCGCCGAGTATTTCGCGGCGCGCCATGTGACGGTCTCGCCGCTCGGCGAGCCGAATTCGCTCGACGTCCTGCTGGCCGCCGACGGCCGCTTTCGCCGCATCCAGCTGGTCTGCCAGCACTATTTCGCGGCCTGCCAGATCGCGGCGGCGGGCGACCTGCTGCTGACCCTGCCGCGCTCCTACGCGCGGCGCATGGCGGCGTTGCTGCCGATCGTCGTCAGGCCGCTGCCGCTGCGCGTGAAGCCCTATGCGATCCAGGCCTACTGGCACGAGTCGCGCGACGGCGACGGCGCGCATCGCTGGTTTCGCGAGCGGGTGGCGCAGATCGTGCGCGAGGCGGCCACCGGCGAGGCCGGTGCCGTTGGCGAGGACGAGGACGAAGCCGGCTGAGGCGGCTGAGGCGGCTGAGGCGGCGGCAACTGGAACGGCCGCCGCCGCGCCGTGGCCGGCAGCGACACCACATCCTGGCGGCAAGACGTTTATGCTTCGAGGGCGCGAGCACGCATCGCGGGCTGCGAATCCGGCCGACCGCGATGCGCCGCTCGCCGAAGCCAGCACCGAACCCATCGCCGCATCACCGCATCACGACGAACCGAGGAATGCCATGCCCCTGATCCACGCCGCAGCCGAGCTGGCTGCCGATGCCCCGAACTACCTCGTCGACATCCAGGCCGGCGCCCATCGTTTCCAGGGCGACGAGGCCGAGCGCGAGGGCGGCCGCGGCGCCGGCCCCGCGCCCTACGAGCTGCTGCTGGCGAGCCTCTGCCAATGCACGGTGGCGACGCTGCGCATGTACATGCAGCGCAAGGAATGGCCGGCCGTGAAGCTGCACGCGCACGCCGAGCTGCACGCGGACCGCGACGGCGCGCAATACGTGCGTCGCACCATCACGGTCGACGGCGAGCTGGAGGACGCGCAGCGCGCGCGGCTCGGCGAGATCGCCGAGAAGACGCCGCTCACGCTGTTCATCAAGCGCGGCACGCGCATCGAAACCACCTTGCGCTGAAGCACCGGCATGAAAAAACCGCGCGACCAGGCATGCAACCCGGTCGCGCGGTTCGTCCCTGGCACGGGGCGACGCCGCCCCGCCCGCCTCGTCAGATGCCGAGCGCCGACAGATCGGGCTTGCCGTCCTCACCGGCCGGCGGGCACCAGAAGAACGCGCCCGTGATCGGCTGGGTGAAGCGGAACAGCCCGTCCAGCACGCCGTCGGTGGCGCCCACCATGCGCCGCATCTGCACCTCGAAGGCCCGGAACGAGTGGCCGAAGGCGACGAAATAGAGGCCCGCGCGGCGCTCGTCGGCCCACGGCGCCGAGCGGCGCAGCACCTTGGCCTCGGGCGTGAAGCTCTCCTGCTCGGTGCGCTTGACGTGCGCATAGGCCGGCGCGTCCTCCAGCTCCTCGTTGTCCGACTTGCGGCGGCCGACGATGCGATCCATCTCATCGCCCGGAATCGCCTCCATCGACGGGAAATCGTGCACCCATTGCTGCACGGCCACGAAGCTCGCGCCGTCCAGGCCCGGGCCCTTGCCGCTCACGAAGGCGGTTTCCACGGCCTCCTCGTCCTCGGGATTCTCGGTGCCGTCCTCGTAGCCGGACAGGTCGCGATCGTCGGCATAGCGGAACGCATTGGCGGCGCTGTCGAGCACGAAGGCCGGCGCCAGCAGCTTCTCGATCGCGCGCGAACGCAGCGTGATCTCGCCGTGATCCTCGCCGCGCAGCCAGATCCACAGCGCCACCTGGGTGGACGGCACCGGCGCGCCCGGCTTCGACAGATCCGGGAACGGCTTGAGCCCATCGATCTTGCGGTCGAGCCCCTGCGCGAGCGAGGGACCGAAGCCGACCACCGTGTGCGCCGTGTCGATCGCCTCGCGCAGCGCGCCGAGCGCGCGCACGACGTCCTCGGCGCGGGCGGTCTGGAACGAGAGATAGCGGTTGGCCGACGGAAGCGGCGCCAGGATGCCTTGCTGGAAGGTGCTCATCGTGATGTGGGTCTTTTCGGTGGATGCGGGGATGCGGGAATTCGAGGGCCGGATTGTCCCATACCTCGCACGCAGCGCCCAAGGCGGGCGAACGGCGGCGCGGCGACGCCGCGTGTCGCATCGGCAACACAAGCCCCAGCCGACGCTTGGCAGCGCCTCCCGCCTGTGTTTACAATCGCGGTCATGGGGCAAAATGTCGCCCCAAGGAAGTCGTAGTCCAGCGCGAGCGGCGCCTGCCCCGCGCATTTCCCATCCACGCTCCATCCATTCACGTTCAAGGGAGGTCAGAGATGATGCATCACATGCCATCCACGAGTGGCTTCCCGAACGCCGTCCGACAAGGCACCTGCTAGGTCCCTTGCACGCGGCGGGCTTCCGAGGCCCGTCCGTCCGCAGTTCTCCCGGTCGTCCGTTCCTGTATCGCCCCGCGCGAGCGTCGTGCCTTTGCGTTCGCGCCGCCGCCTGGCTTGGTCGCTTCGACGAGCCCGGCGGCATCGACGACCCGTTCGTTACCGACAATTGACAAGTCCTGGCGCACACAATGCGACCAGGCCACGACACATGATCCAACACACCGATCGTCACGGCAGCCGGCCGTTCAACGACGTGCTCGGCTTCACGTTCCGCCACTGGCGCCGCCAACCCGCGCGCGCGTTCGCGGTCGCCCTGTTCGCCCTGCTCGCCGCGCTCGGCGACGTCCTCACCCCGCTGTTCGCCGGCAAGCTGGTGGATGCAGTCTCGCTCGGCCTGACCGACCGCGCGGCGGCCTGGAGCGCCGCCCTGCACGCGTTCACGATCCTGATCGCGCTGGGCATCGCCGCCACCCTGCTGCGCCAGGCGATGTTCATGAACATCATCGTGCTGACGCTGCGCATGATGAGCGAGATCTCGGCGGGCGCCTTCCATCGCGTGCAGCGCTTCTCCACCGACTGGCACGCCAACAGCTTCGCCGGCTCCACGGTGCGCAAGATCACGCGCGGCATGTGGGCGCTCGACCTGCTCAACGACACGCTGCTGGTGGCGCTGCTGCCCTCGGTGGTGATGCTCGGCGGCGCCACCCTGCTGCTCGGCTGGCACTGGCCCGTGATGGGGCTGGTGGTGGGCGCGGGCTCGGTGCTGTTCATCGCCATCACGGTGGGGCTCTCGCTGGGCGTGATCGCGCCGGCCGCGCGCCTGGGCAATGCCTGGGACACGCGGCTGGGCGGCGCGCTGGCCGATTCGGTCAGTTGCAACGCGGTGGTCAAGGCCTTCGGCGCCGAGACGCGCGAGGAAGCGCGCATCGGCCGGGTGATCGGCAAGTGGCGGCTGCGCACGCGCCGCACCTGGATCCGCGGCACCCTCAGCGGCGGCCTGCAGGGCACCCTGCTGGTGCTGATGCAGGCGGCCATCCTGGGCTCGGCGCTGTGGCTCTGGTCGCACGATCGCGCCAGCGTGGGCGACATCGCCTTCGCGCTGACCATGTTCTTCATGCTGCAGGGTTACCTGCGCGACATCGGCATGCATATCCGCAACCTGCAGCGCTCGGTCAACGACATGGAGGAACTGGTGGCGCTGGAACGCCAGCCGCTCGGCATCGACGATGCGCCCGACGCGCGGCCGATCGCGATCACGCGCGGCGAGATCCGCTTCGATCGCGTGACCTTCCGCTACGGGCCGCGCAGCGCGCCGCTGTACTCGGACTTCTCGCTGCGCATCGCGCCGGGCGAGCGGATCGGGCTGGTGGGCCACTCGGGCTCGGGCAAGACCTCGTTCATCAAGCTGATCCAGCGGCTCTACGACATCGACGGCGGCCGGATCCTGATCGACGGGCAGGACATCGCGAAGGTCACGCAGGAATCGCTGCGCAACCATATCGCGATCGTCCAGCAGGAGCCGGTGCTGTTCCACCGCTCGCTGGCGGACAACATCGCCTATGCGCGCCCCGAGGCGACGCGCGACGAGATCATCCGCGCCGCGACGCTGGCCAGCGCGCACGGCTTCATCTCGGAGCTGCCGGAAGGCTATGACACGCTGGTCGGCGAGCGCGGCGTGAAGCTGTCGGGCGGCGAGCGCCAGCGCGTGGCGATCGCGCGCGCGTTTCTCGCCAACGCGCCGATCCTGATCCTCGACGAGGCCACCTCGAGCCTGGACAGCGAGAGCGAGCTGCTGATCCAGCAGGCCATGGAGCGGCTGATGGTGGGGCGCACCACCATCGTGGTGGCGCACCGGCTGTCGACCGTGCGTTCGCTGGACCGCCTGCTGGTGCTCGATCGCGGCCGCGTGATCGAGGAAGGCGACCACGACGCGCTGATCCGCATCGAGGGCGGCGTCTACCGGCGCCTGTTCGAGCGCCAGGCGCTCGAGCTCGCCAAGGGGCTGATCGAGCAGACCGGCGGTTACGGCATCGACCGGCTCGGCTCCCGCCTGGCCGCCGGCGCCGACGGCCGCGCGCAGCCGCTGGTACGCGATACGGTCGCGAAGTAGGCGCGGGTTCGCATTACCGCGCGCCCGTCACGGGGCGGCAGCCGAAAGCTGCCGCCCCGTTTTTCATGGCCGTCGATGCTTCGCAGTCCTCGCTGCCTCGCGCATTGAGTCGGCATTCTCGCGAGTCGCCGACTTTCGACTCGCTTTCCGTCGCTTTTCGAATTCAATCGAATCGCCCGTCGTGTCGCCGGAAAATCGCCATGCGATTTTTTCAAGCGGCTTTCACTGCTTCAAAATCCGAGCCAAGCGCTTCGCGGCGACACGCTCTCGACAATATTCCCGGCCTTTCCCGAAATATTTTTTTGTGTCGTTTTGTCGGCCGGCCAAACCTCGCCGACAATCTCTCGACACCTTGCCGGCCAGTCCCATCATGGCTTCGAGCGATACGCCGCGCACTCGACCGGCATCCAGAAGCGGCAATAAGACAGAGCGGCGCATTGACGATTTTCACACGGCTATACCATTCGTCGCGGATGATCCACATAATCACGGTAACTCGCGGACAGGCATAAAGTGCCTTCAAAAAGCCTACAAGGCTTATCCATTACCGTTTTCGACATCCATTCAAAGACGAGGACATGACCCGGTGAAAGACGTGATGACCACCGACCGATCCCGCCCCCCGACGTTCGCGCGTTTCAGCCGTCTGTGGTTCGGCCCCGTCGGGCTGCGCACGGGGTGGGCCGCGCTGCTCTATGCCGCGATCGTCGCCGTGCTGATGGCCGGCGCGGACTGGCTCGCGCGCCGCCTCGGCCTGCCGTTCCGCCTGCAGGGCGAAGTGAGCGCCGCGCACCAGGTGGTATTCGAACTGGCGATGTGCGGCGCGGTGCTGGTCGCCACCCGCGTGATGAGCCGCATCGATCGCCGCGCCTGGCTCGATTTCGGCCTGCGCGCGCCGCGCCGCCTGCAGCACCTGCTGCTCGGCGGCGCCTGCGGGCTGGGCGCGGTATCGGCCATCATGGCGCTGCTGGTGGCCACCGGCGGCGCCACGCTCGCCTATTCCGGCATGAGCCTGGCCGCGGCCCTGGAAGCGGGCCTGATGTGGGCTCTCGCCTTCGCGCTGGTGGCCGCCGCCGAGGAACTCGCGTTCCGCGGCTACCTGTTCTTCCGCCTCGCGCAGGGCATCCCGCCGACCGCGGCCGCCGTGCTGACCTCGCTCGCCTTCGGGCTCGCGCACATGTCCAACCACGGCGAGAACATGGCCGGCATCGTGCCGGTGGTGATCTACGGTTTTGTCGCCTGCCTGGCGATCTGGCGCACCGGCTCGCTGTGGTGGGTGTTCGGCGTGCACGCCACCTGGGACTGGTCGGAATCCTTCCTGTTCGGCGCGCCCAACAGCGGGCTGGTACCCAGCAGCAGCCTGCTGGAAAGCCATGCGATCGGCCCGGTCTGGCTGAGCGGCGGCACGGTCGGCCCGGAGGGCAGCGTGCTGGTGTTCCCGGCGCTCGGCGCGCTGGCCTGGGTGGCCTGGCGCGCCCTGCCCGCCACCGGCGACGCCGCGCGCGCAGCGGCCGGCACG
>NZ_VWWK01000130.1:0-21325 GCF_011753035.1 Burkholderia sp. Ax-1720
GCCGCCCGCGCCCGCCATCAAGGCGCCGGCCGACGAAGCCCCGCCGTTCGACGATCCGTCCTGGTTCGACCTCGCGCCCGCGCCCGACGCGCCGCCGCCCGGCCTTGCGCCGCTGCCCTCGGCGCAGCCGGCCGCGGCGCTCGCTTCGGTCGCCGATCTCGGCTGGGACGAACTCGAGGCACGCGTGGCCGACTGCCAGCGCTGCCGGCTCTGCGAGAAGCGCACCCAGACCGTGTTCGGGGTCGGCGATCGCGAGGCCGACTGGATGCTGGTCGGCGAGGCGCCGGGCGAGAACGAGGACAAGCAGGGCGAGCCCTTCGTCGGCCAGGCCGGCAAGCTGCTCGACAGCATGCTGCATGCGCTCTCGCTGGAGCGCAGCAACAACGTCTACATCGCCAACGTGATCAAGTGCCGTCCGCCCGGCAACCGCAATCCCGAGCCCGACGAGGTCGCGCGCTGCGAGCCCTACCTGCAGCGGCAGGTCGCGCTGGTCAAGCCGAAGCTGATCGTGGCGCTGGGCCGCTTCGCCGCGCAGACGCTGCTGAAGTCCGACGGCAGCATCGCCTCGATGCGCGGGCGCGTCCACCAGTACGAGGGCGTGCCGGTGATCGTCTCCTACCATCCCGCCTACCTGCTGCGCAGCCTGCCGGACAAGTCGAAGGCCTGGGCCGATCTGTGCCTGGCCCGCGATACCTTCGGCAAGGCCACGGGCGGCGCATGACCGACGCCGCGCGGTCCGCACCGTGGGTGGGGCTGCGCGACGCGGCGGTGCGCGATCTGGGCTGGCTGCTGGCCAGCGCCGACCTGCTCGCCGCCTCCGCCGAGGCGCCGCTCGCGCGGCCCTGGGCGGATCGCGAGGAAGCCGCGCGCGTGCTGGCCTGGCTGGCCGCGCTCGACGCCGATCCGGCGCCGCTGCGGCAGGCCGTGGAAGCGGCGCGGCCCACCCGCCTGGGCCGTTATGCCGAAACCCTGCTGGCTTTCTTCGCCGCGCAGGCACCGTGCTGGCGCCTGGTCGCCGCCAACCTGCCGGTGCGCGTGAGCGGGCGCACGCTCGGCGAATGCGATTTCCTGCTGGTCTCCCCGCAAGGCGAGCGGCTGCACTGGGAACTGGCCGTCAAGTGCTACCTGTGCGCGGCCACGGCCGGCGCGGCGGCGCTGAGCGACTATGTCGGGCCCAACCTGGCCGATCGTTTCGACCTGAAGTACCGGCGCCTGGTCGACCACCAACTTACGCTTACCGAACGCGAGGAATTCGCCTTTACCGGGCAGGCCGGCCCCTGGGCCGCGAGCATGTTCGTGAAGGGCTGGCTGTTCTATCGCGACGGCGCGCAGCCGTTGGCGCCGGCCGCGCTCGATGCGGCGCATTCGCGTGGCTTCTGGGCCGCGCGCGGCGACTGGTCGGCGCTGGTCGCGAGCCAGCCGGCCGGCACGCGCTGGGTGGTGCTGCCGCGGCTGGCCTGGCTCGCGCCGCGCCGGCTCGAGGCGGACGACCCGCTGCAGCCGGTCGAGGCGCCGGCGCTGTTCGAGGCGGTCCTGGCACGCGAGGCGCCATCGCTGGTGGCGGCCCTGACGCAAGGCGAGGACGGCGCCTGGCACGAGATCTCGCGCGGCTTCCTGGTCGACGACGCGTGGCCGTCGCGCGCCTCGGCCTTCGCCGGCGCGGGACGATAAAAAACGCCGCGATCGACGCGGCGTTTTTTTTGATTCGGCCGATCGCGGCAGCGACCATCGCCAGGCGTTCACCGGCTGCTCACCACCACCGATGGAAATGATGGACCGGCCCGACGCCGTGCCCGACCTCGAGCCGCGTGCTGGCGGCGATCGCCTCGGCCAGGTAGTGCTTGGCGTCGATCACCGCGTCGGCCAGCCCGGCGCGTTGCGGGCGCAGTGCGGCGATCGCGGCCGACAGCGTGCAGCCGGTGCCGTGCGTATGGCGCACGGGGATCCGCGCGCCGTCGATGCGCAATTCGCCCTCGGCGCGGATCAGCCAGTCGGGGCTTTGCGCCGCGTCGGGAAGGTGGCCGCCCTTCATCAGCACCGCGCGCGCGCCGCGAGCCAGCAGCGCGCGGCCCTGCTCGACCATTCGCGCCTCGTCGGCGGCTTCCTCGCAGCCGAGCAGGGCGGCCGCCTCGGGCAGGTTCGGCGTGACCAGGTCGGCCAGCGGCAGCAGCCTGTCGCGCAGCGCGGCCACCGCCTCGGGCGCCAGCAGCGCGTGGCGGCTCTTGGAGATCATCACCGTGTCGAGCACCACGAAGGGCGGCGCGTGGCGCGTGAGCGCCGCGGCCACCGCCTCGACGATGGCCGCGTTGGCGAGCATGCCGATCTTCACCGCGTCGATGCGGATGTCCTCGAACACGGCGTCGAGCTGGGCCGTCACGAAGGCCGCCTCGGGCGCGTGCACGGCGCTCACGCCGCGGGTGTTCTGCGCGGTCAGCGCGGTGATCGCGCTGGCGCCGTAGGCGCCCAGCGCGGAGAAGGCCTTCAGGTCGGCCTGGATGCCGGCGCCGCCGCCGGAATCGGAGCCGGCGATGGTCAGGGCGTGCGGGATCGGGGAGAGGGTCATCGCGTCGGGGCCGGCCGGGCCGGCATGGCGGAGGGAGCGGCGATCGCGGCCGCTCCGGCGCGCGGCGGGTGCCGCCGCGCGAGGCGCCGCATCCGGGAATTCAGTGCCGGCTCTCGCCGATCAGCGCGACCGAGTCGAACTGGCGCTGGTTGGCGAGATGGCGGCGCATCACCAGCCACATGGTCAGGCAGACGAAGGTGCCGAACAGCACGATCACCACGCCGACCGGCACGTCGAGCCAGACCAGCACGGCGTACAGGCAGAGCATCACCAGCACCGACAGGTTCTCGTTGAAGTTCTGCACCGCGATCGAGTGGCCGGCCGACATCAGCACGTGGCCGCGATGCTGGAGCAGGGCGTTCATCGGCACCACGAAGAAGCCCGACAGCGCGCCGACCAGCATCAGGAACAGGTAGGCGACCACCAGGTAGCCGGGCACGTGCATGCGCCCGACCTGCAGCACCCAGTGATGGGGCAGCAGGTCACGCGTGTAGAAGGCCATCATCATCACGGCCACGCCCATCATGATGCCGACCGGCAGCACCTTCAGCGATTTCTTGAGCGGAATCTTGCTGGCCGCGGCCATCGCGCCGCCGGCCACGCCCAGCGCCACCACCGCCTGCAGGATCGCGCCCTCGGACAGCGACATGCCGAGCGAGACCTCGGCCCACTTCAGCACGATGAACTGCAGGGTCGCGCCGGCGCCCCAGAACAGAGTGGTGACGGCCAGCGAGATCTGGCCGAGCTTGTCGCGCCAGAGCACCACGAAGCAGTCGGCGAAATCGGTGACCAGGCGCCAGGGGCCGTGCTGCTGCTGCGGGTAGCGCGCGCCGGTATCGGGGATGCGCAGGTTGAACAGCGCGGCGACCACGTAGATCGCCATGATCACCAGCATCGCGGCCTCGGCCGGGGTGTTGATGGCCGCCGGCGTGTAGGCGATCACGTGGGCGGCGATGTGCGGGCTGATCAGCGCGCCGCCCAGCACCGTACCGAGGATGATCGAGCTGACCGTGGTGCCCTCGATCCAGCCGTTGGCGGCCACCAGCCGGTCGGGCGGCAGCAGCTCGGTGAGGATGCCGTACTTGGCGGGGGAATACGCGGCGGCGCCGAAGCCGACGATGCCGTAGGCGATCAGCGGATGGGCGCCGAACAGCATGATCAGGCAGCCGATCACCTTGATCGAGTTGGTGATGAACATCACGCGGCCCTTGGGCCGGGAATCGGCGAAGGCGCCGACGAAGGCGGCCAGTACCACGTAGGACAGGACGAAGAACAGCTTGAGCAGCGGAATCATCCAGTTCGGCGCGTGCAGATCTTTCAGCAGGGCGATGGCGGCGATGAGAAGCGCACTGTCGGCCAGCGAAGAGAAAAACTGCGCGGCCATGATCGAGTAAAAACCTTTTTTCATCTGAAGCGATGCTTTCCTCGCTGCGGCTCGGCCGCAGGGGCCGTGCAATCGGACTATCCCGTGCAAAATAGGTTGTGCGCACGGCTTTATATCATGAAAATACGGCAAATCCGACTAGCAAGAATCCCCGATCGTTCCGGGTTTGTCGCGGCACCGAGCCCACAAGGTGCGGTAAGCTGCTGATTCGCCTGCGTGTTTATGAAATTTCCTTATGCCGCGCCCGATTTCCGCCACGATTCACACCGCCGCACTTGTTAACAATCTCGCGGCCGCGCGCCGCTTCGCTCCCCGCTCGAAGGTCTGGGCGGTGGTCAAGGCCAATGCCTACGGGCATGGCCTGGCGCGCGCGTTCCCGGGCCTGAGGAGCACCGACGGCTTCGGCCTGCTCGACCTCGAGGAGGCGGTGAAGCTGCGCGAGCTGGGCTGGGCGGGGCCGATCCTGCTGCTGGAAGGCTTCTTCCGCTCGACCGACGTCGACGTGATCGACCGCTACAGCCTGACCACCACGGTCCACAACGACGATCAGCTGCGCATGCTCGAGACGGCCCGCCTGTCCAAGCCGATCAACATCCAGCTCAAGATGAACAGCGGCATGAACCGGCTCGGCTACGCGCCGGACAAGTATCGTGCCGCCTGGGAGCGCGCCCGCACCTGCCCGGGCATCGGCCAGATCACCCTGATGACGCATTTCGCCGACGCCGACGGCGAACGCGGCGTGGCCGACCAGATGGCGGCCTTCGAGCGCGGCGCCGAGGGCATCGCCGGCGCGCGCAGCCTGGCCAATTCGGCCGCCGTGATGTGGCATCCCGAAACCCATGGCGACTGGGTCCGCCCCGGCATCCTGCTGTACGGCGCCTCGCCCTCGGGGCGCGCCGCCGATATCGCCGGCGCCGGCCTGCAGGCCGCCATGACGCTTGGCTCCGAGCTGATCGCGGTGCAGAACATCGCCAAGGGCCAGGCGGTCGGCTACGGCGGCGGCTTCGTCGCGCCGGCGCAGATGCGCATCGGCGTGGTGGCCTGCGGTTATGCCGACGGTTATCCGCGCATCGCCCCGGAAGGCACGCCGATCGTGGTCGACGGCGTGCGCACGCGGATCGTCGGCCGGGTCTCGATGGACATGATCACGGTCGACCTCACGCCGGTGCCGGGCGCCGGCATCGGCGCGCGCGTCGAGCTGTGGGGCCAGGCGCTGCCGATCGACGACGTCGCCGCGTCGTGCTCGACGGTCGGCTACGAGCTGATGTGCGCGATCGCATCGCGCGTGCCCGTGCGCGCGGAATAAGGGCGGGCTCGTGGCGAAACAGAAAACGGTCTATATCTGCACCGAATGCGGCGGCCAGTCGCTGAAATGGCAGGGCCAGTGCCCGTCCTGCCATGCCTGGAACACGCTGGTCGAATCGGCCGCCGAAACCCCTTCGCAGCACCGCTTCCAGGCGCTCGCCAAGAGCGCGCCGGTGCAGCGCCTGGCCGATATCGACGCGGCCGACGTGCCGCGCTTTTCCACCGGCATCGGCGAGTTCGACCGCGTGCTCGGCGGCGGCCTGGTGGCCGGCGGCGTGGTGCTGATCGGCGGCGACCCCGGCATCGGTAAATCCACCCTGTTGCTGCAGTCGCTCGCCCAGCTGGCCAGCCAGCGCCGCGCGCTCTATATCAGCGGCGAGGAGTCGGCCGCGCAGATCGCCCTGCGCGCCCAGCGCCTGGCCCTGCTCGATCACGGCGGCGACGCCGCCGATCTCAAGCTGCTGGCGGAAATCCAGCTCGAGAAGATCCAGGCCACGATCGCCGCCGAGCGGCCCGACGTGGCCGTGATCGACTCGATCCAGACCGTCTATTCGGAAGCGCTCACCTCGGCGCCCGGCTCGGTGGCCCAGGTGCGCGAATGCGCGGCCCAGCTCACGCGCATCGCCAAGCAGTCGGGCACCGCGATCATCATGGTCGGCCACGTCACCAAGGAGGGCGCGCTGGCGGGCCCGCGCGTGCTGGAGCACATCGTCGACACGGTGCTGTACTTCGAGGGCGACACGCATTCTTCCTACCGGCTGGTGCGCGCCTTCAAGAACCGCTTCGGCGCGGTCAACGAGCTCGGCGTGTTCGCCATGACCGAGCGCGGCCTGCGCGGCGTGTCCAACCCGTCCGCGCTGTTCCTCTCGCAGCACGAGGAGGTGGTGCCGGGTTCCTGCGTGCTGGTCACGCAGGAGGGCTCGCGGCCGCTGCTGGTGGAGGTGCAGGCGCTGGTCGACACCGCCAACGTGCCGAATCCGCGGCGCCTGGCGGTGGGCCTGGAGCAGAACCGGCTGGCCATGCTGCTGGCCGTGCTGCACCGCCATGCGGGCATCGCCTGCTTCGACCAGGACGTGTTCCTGAACGCGGTGGGGGGCGTCAAGATTACCGAGCCGGCCGCCGACCTGGCGGTGCTGCTGGCGATCCATTCGTCGATGCGTAACAAAGCGTTGCCGAAGGGCCTGATCGTGTTCGGCGAGGTTGGGCTGGCCGGCGAGATCCGGCCTTCGCCGCGCGGCCAGGAGCGTCTGCGCGAGGCGGCCAAGCTGGGTTTCACGATCGCGCTGATTCCCAAGGCCAATGCGCCCAAGCAGCCGATCGAGGGGCTCACCGTGATGGCCGTCGAGCGCATCGAGCAGGCCATCGACCGCGTGCGCGGCCTCGAATGAGGGCCCGCCGGGGCGCTCGCGCACGGTAACTCCATGTAACGTTTCAGGGCGCGGCTGTAACTCGTCGCGCGGGTGTTTTCCCCTATGCTTGGCCGCAATGCGTCCCGCAGGTGTGAAAGGAAGGACCCGCCTTGAAACCGTCCCAGCAAGCCATCGACCAGCGCCTCTACAACCTGCGCGGCTGCCGCGTCTCGGAGCCGATCCGGCCACCCTTCGGGGGCGGCTGCCGGATCGTCGAGTGGGTCGACGACGAAGGGAGGATCGCGCGGCGCGTGGTGGCCGAGCACGTGACCGAGGCCGAGGTGGCCGCCACGATTCGCCAGCCGCTCGCCGGCCGCCGCTACCTGATGCACGACGACGAGCAGATGCCGCGCGAGACCCTGCCGCGGCGTTGAGGGCAGGGCGCCGCGCCCGCCGGTGGCGCGGCCGGGATGCTTCGGTATCCGATCGATCGAGACGGCTGGGTGCGCGACGTGAGCCGCGTCCTTCACATCGGCCGCGGCGTTCAGCCTGGCCGCGCGGCCTTCAGCCGATCTGTTCGAGCTGTTCCTGTATGTCGAGCCAGTCGAGCTCGAGCGCCTCGAGCCGGCCGCTCACCTCGCCGAGCTTGCGGATCGCCTCGGTCAGCTCGCTCTTCTTCTCGGCCGCGTAGCTGCCGGGGTCGGCCACGAAGCCGTCGAGCCGCGCCTTCTCGGCGTTGAGCGTCTCCATTTCCTTCTCGAGCTTGTTGATCCGCGATTGCAGCGGCTTTTTCAGCTGCGACAGACGCTGGCGCGCCTCGGCTTCCTGGCGCTTCTGGTCGCGGCGGTTGGCGCCGCCGGCGCTGTCGGCCGAGGCTTCGCCGCGTGCCGCCGCGCGCTGCTCGGCCGCGTGCTGCAGCAGCCAGTCGCGATAGTCGTCGAGATCGCCGTCGAAGGGCTGGATGCGGTGCCGGGTGACCAGCATGAACTGGTCGGTGGTGGCGCGCAGCAGGTGACGGTCGTGCGAGACCAGGATCAGGGTGCCGTCGAACTGCGCGAGCGCCATGGTCAGCGCGTCGCGCGTTTCGAGGTCGAGGTGGTTGGTCGGCTCGTCGAGCAGCAGCAGGTTCGGCTTGAGCCAGATGATCAGGGCCAGCGCCAGGCGCGCCTTCTCGCCGCCCGAGAACGGCGCGATCGGCGAGGAGGCCATGTCGCCCGAGAAATTGAAGCCGCCGAGGAAGTCGCGCAGCTCCTGCTCGCGCGTGTCGGGCGCGAGGCGCGCCAGGTGGGCGAGCGGCGAATCGTCGGGGCGCAGCGTCTCCAGTTGATGCTGGGCGAAATAGCCGATCGTCAGGCCCTTGCCGCCGCGCACCTCGCCCGCCAGCGGCGCGAGCGTGCCGGCCAGGGTCTTGATCAGGGTCGACTTGCCCTGGCCGTTGGCGCCGAGCAGGCCGATGCGCTGGCCGTTCTGGATCGACAGCGTGACGCGCTCGACGATCGGCAGCGCGCCGCCGTCCTCGCCGCGGTAGCCGCATTGCACGTCCTCCATCACCAGCATCGGATTGGGCGCCGAATCGGGCGTGCGGAACTCGAAGCTGAAGGCCGAGGCAGCGTGGGTGGGCGCGAGCCGCTCCATCTTCTCGAGCGCCTTGACGCGGCTTTGCGCCTGCTTGGCCTTGGAGGCCTTGGCCTTGAAGCGGTCGATGAAGCTCTGCAGGTGCTCGATGGTCTTCTGCTGCTTCTCGTAGGCGCTTTGCTGCAGCGCCAGGTGCTGCGCGCGCAGTACCTCGAACTGCGTGTAGTTGCCGCCGTAGCGCTTCACCTGGCGGTTCTCCAGGTGCAGCGTGACGTTGCAGATCGCGTCGAGGAACTCGCGGTCGTGCGAGATCACCACCAGGGTGCCGGCGTAGCGGTGCAGCCAGTCCTCCAGCCAGACGATCGCGTCGAGATCCAGGTGGTTGGTGGGTTCGTCGAGCAGCAGCAGGTCGGAGCGGCACATCAGCGCCTGCGCGAGATTCAGGCGCATGCGCCAGCCGCCCGAGAAATTGGCGACGCTCTCGCGGGTCTGCGCCAGCGTGAAGCCGAGCCCGAGCAGCAGCGCCTCGGCGCGCGCCGGCGCGGTGTAGCCGTCGGCGTCGGCGAACGCCGCGTGCGCCTCGGCCTCGGCCGCGCCGTCATGCGCGGCGGCCGCCGCGGCGATGCGCGCCTCGATGCGGCGCAGCGCGACGTCGCCGTCGAGCGTGTAGTCGAGCGCGTTGCGATCGACCGCCGGGGTTTCCTGCGAGACGTGCGCGATCTGCCAGGACGGCGGCATCGAGACGTCGCCGCCGTCGGCGTGCAGCTCGCCGCGCAGCACCGAGAACAGGGTGGACTTGCCCGCGCCGTTCGCGCCGACGAGGCCGGCCTTCTCGCCGGGGTTGAGGGCGAAGGTGGTGCCCTCGAACAGCGGCTTGGTACCGCGCGAGAGGCTGAACTGGTTGAAACGGATCACGACGGGAAGGGCTGGAGAAAACCGCTATTCTAGACTGCCCGCCGGGCGCGGGGGCCGCCGCGCCGCCGAGGCGCCGCCGGGGGGCTGTCCGTTCGGACGATTCACGCGCCGCGCCGGTTTCGCATAGACTGCCGCGATGGCGTCGAGCACGCCCGATCCAATCCACCGAAACCGAGCCTGGGAGTAAGCCATGTCGACCGATACCGTCTATTCATTCAACGCGAAAGCGCTCGGCGGCGAGGACGTGTCGCTCGATAGCTATCGCGACCGCGTCCTGCTGATCGTCAATACCGCCAGCGAATGCGGGTTCACGCCGCAGTACGCGGGCCTGCAGCAACTGCACGAGCGCTTGGGCAGCCGCGGCCTGGCGGTGCTGGGCTTTCCCTGCAACCAGTTCGGCGGCCAGGAGCCCGGCGACGCGGCGCAGATCGGCGCGTTCTGCGAGCAGCGCTTCGGCGTCAGCTTCCCGCTGTTCGAGAAGATCGACGTGAAGGGCGAGCAGGCGCATCCGCTGTTCCGCTGGCTGACCGAGGAGGCGCCGGGCCTGCTCGGCACCAAGGCGATCAAGTGGAACTTCACCAAGTTCCTGGTCGGCCGCGACGGCAAGGTGGTCAAGCGCTACGCGCCGCAGACCAAGCCCGAGGAGATCGCCGCCGATATCGAGGCGCTGCTCTGATCCTCGTGCCGCGGCGCTTCGCGCGCCGCGTTCAGAGGATCGGCGCGAACAGCCGCGCCACGTGCATCAGCACGCGCCGCCAGGCGCCGGCGCGCTGCACCTCGCCCAGGTCGACCTCGTCGGCCGCGGCGAAATCCTGGCTCAGCATCGCGTCTACGTCGGCCGCGAAACCGGCGTCGACGGTCAGCACCATGATCTCGAAGTTCAGGCGGAACGAGCGGTTGTCGAGGTTTGCGCTGCCCACCGCGGCGGCCGAGCCGTCGATCAGCACCACCTTCTGGTGCAGGAAACCCTGGCGGTAGCGGAAGATCCGCACGCCGGCGTCGATCAGGTCGCGCGCGTAGAGCTTCGAGGCCTCGAACACCACGTAGTGGTCGCGCCGGCTCGGGATCAGGATGCGCACGTCCACGCCGCGCATCACCGCCAGCTTCAGCGCCGCGATCACCGCCTCGTCGGGCACCAGGTAGGGCGTGGTGATCCAGACCCGCTCGCGCGCGGCGTGGATCGCCTCGACGAAGAACAGCGAGCCGGTTTCCTGCTTGTCGGCGGGGCCCATCGGCACCACCAGGCAGTGCATGTCCTCCTCGTCCAGCGGCGCCGGAGGCGGCGAGTCGACCGGCAGCGACTGCGTGGCCCAGTGCCAGTCCTCGGCGAACACATAGCGGATATTGGCCACCACCGGCCCGCGCAGCTCGATGTGGGTGTCGCGCCAGGGCGAGAGCCGCGGGTTCGCGCCCAGGTATTCGACGCCCACGTTGTGGCCGCCCACGAAGGCGCGCTCGCCGTCCACCACCACGATCTTGCGGTGGTTGCGGAAGTTCAGCTGGAAGCGGTTGACGAACTGCTGGTTGGTCGCGAACGGATGGACCTC
The DNA here is from genome assembly GCF_011753035.1 of Burkholderia sp. Ax-1720. Classification (NCBI taxonomy): domain Bacteria; kingdom Pseudomonadati; phylum Pseudomonadota; class Betaproteobacteria; order Burkholderiales; family Burkholderiaceae; genus Burkholderia; species Burkholderia sp. Ax-1720. The sequence goes on from NZ_VWWK01000130.1 coordinate 10,639, forward strand.
GACGCCGCCGGCGCGCAGCGCGTTCACGTAGCGATGCGGCAGGTCGAAGCTGCCGATGCTGTCGTAGAGCAGGTAGCAGCGCACGCCGCGCGCGGCGCAGGCGATCAGCGCGTCGCGCAGCATGTCGCCTAGCGTGTCGTCGCGCACGATGAAGAACTGCACGATCACGCAGTGGCGCGCGGCCTCGATCGCGCCGAGGATCGCCGCGAAGGTCGCCTCGCCGTTCACCAGCAGCCGCACCGCGTTGCCGCCCACGAAGGGCATCCCGCCCAGGTGGGTCAGCGCGCGCACCGGTGCCAGGCCCAGCGCGTCGGCCGGCACGCCCAGCGAGCTGCCGTGCGTGTCCCAGCTGGAGGGGCGCGAGCGCGTGCGCAGCGCGGCCGTCTCGCTGCGGCGCGCGTCGACATAGCCCGAGAACTTGCTGCGGCCGAGGAACAGGTAGGGGATCAGCGTCAGGTAGGGCATCGCGGTCAGCGAGACCGCCCAGGCGATCGCGCCCTGCGAGGTGCGGGTATTGAGGATCGCGTGGCAGGCCGCGATCACCCCGAGGATGTGGGCGATCGCGATGAGGGTGCCGAGATGGAGCCAGTCGAGTTGCATCGGTGCTTGGAGTTCCGGGTGGTGCGTGGCGGCGGGTTTGCCGCGTGACGCATCTTGGCGATCGACCCGAGCGGCCCGCGATACGGCGGCAGGCTTGCCCGGGCCGTTCGGCCGGTCCCCCGGGCCGCCGTGCCGGGCCGGGGGACCAGCGCGGGATTCAGGCCGCGTGCGGCAGGTCGGCGGCGTGGATCAGGAACACGCAATCGTCGCCGGCGCTGGTCGGCAGCCAGATCAGGTCCAGGCCGCCGAAGGCCGCCTCGACGTTGTGACGCTCGTTGCCGATTTCCACCACCAGCACGCCGTCCTCCTTGAGCCACTTCTTCGCCTCGCGCAGGATGCGGCGCACGATGTCCATGCCGTCGTCGCCGCCGGCCAGCGCCATCTCGGGCTCGTGGCGGTATTCGTCGGGCAGCGCGGCCATCGAGTCGGCGTTCACGTAGGGCGGATTGCTCAGGATCACGTCGTAGCGCAGCTCCGGGTTGGCCAGCCGCTCGGTGGGCAGCGGCGCGTAGAGATCGCCGTGATGCAGCGCGATGCGATGGTCGAGCCGGTAGTCGCTGATGTTGATCTCGGCCACTTCCAGCGCGTCTTCCGACAGGTCCACCGCGTCGATCTCGGCATGCGGGAAGGCCTCGGCGGCGAGCACCGCCAGGCAGCCCGAGCCGGTGCAGAGCTCGAGCACCGCGCCCACCTGTTCCGGATCGGCCACGTAGGGCTGCAGGCCGTCGTCGAGCAGCTCGCCGATGAAGGAGCGCGGCACGATCACGCGTTCGTCGACGTAGAAGCGATGGCCGTGCATCCAGGCCTCGTTGGTCAGGTAGGCGGCCGGCAGGCGCTCCTCGACGCGCCGCTCGAGCTGGGCGAGCACCGCCTCGATCTCCTCGGGCAGCAGGCGCGCGTCGAGGAAGGGGTCGAGCGTGTCGAGCGGCAGGTGCAGCGTGTGCAGCACCAGGTAGACGGCCTCGTCGTAGGCGTTCTCCGAGCCGTGGCCGAACGTCAGGCCGGCGGCGGAAAAGCGCGAGACGCCGTAGCGGATCAGGTCGCGGGGCGTGCCGAACACGGCGGCGGGCGTGGCAGGGGTGGCGGGAGTGGTCATGGCGGCCTCCGTCAGGCGATCAGTTGTTCGAGCACGCGGCGGTAGACGTTCTTCAGCGGATCGATGAAGCGCAGCTCGACATGCTCGTCGATCTTGTGGATCGAGGCGTTGGGCGGCCCGAACTCGATCACCTGCGGGCAGATCCGCGCGATGAAGCGGCCGTCCGAGGTGCCGCCGGTGGTCGACAGTTCGGTCTCGACGCCGGTTTCGTCGTGGATCGCCTTCGCCAGCGCGACCGAGAGGTCGCCGCGCGGCGTGAGGAACGGCAGGCCGCTGATCGACCACTTCAGCTCGTAGTCGAAGCCGTGCTTGTCGAGGATCGCGTGGACCCGCGCCTGCAGGCCCTCCACCGTGCTGGCGGTCGAGAAGCGGAAGTTGAACAGCAGGGTGACGTGGCCCGGGATCACGTTGGTCGCGCCGGTGCCGCCGTGCAGGTTCGAGACCTGCCAGGTGGTGGGCGGGAAGTATTCGTTGCCCTCGTCCCAGCGCTCGGCGGCGAGCTCGGCCAGCGCCGGCGCGAGCAGGTGGATCGGGTTCCTGGCCAGGTGCGGGTAGGCGATATGCCCCTGCACGCCCTTGACGATCAGTTCGCCAGACATCGAGCCGCGCCGGCCGTTCTTGACCATGTCGCCGAGCGTGGCCGAGGAGGTCGGCTCGCCGACGATGCAGTAGTCGAGGCGTTCGCCGCGCTCGCCGAGCGCCTCCACCACCTTGACGGTGCCGTCGGTGGCCGGGCCTTCCTCGTCGCTGGTGATCAGCATCGCGATCGAGCCGCGGTGCTGCGGATGCGCGGCCACGAATTCCTCGCTGGCCACCACGAAGCCGGCCAGCGAGGTCTTCATGTCGGCCGCGCCGCGGCCGTACAGCTTGCCGTCGCGATGCGCGGGGATGAAGGGCGGCGAGGTCCATTGCTCGAGCGGGCCGGTCGGCACCACGTCGGTGTGGCCGGCGAACGCGAGCAGCTTGCCGTCGCGGCCCTCGGTGCCGCGCTTGACGGCCCACAGGTTGGTCACGCCGTGCGAGGCGATGGTCTCGCACTCGAAGCCGATCGCCGCGAGGCGCTCGATCATGATCTGCTGGCAGTGTTGATCGTCGGGCGTCACGGACGGGCGCGCGATCAACTGTTCGGTAAGGGCTAGGGTGGCTGACATGGTTCGGACCACTTTCGATGAAAAATGCCGGCGCGACGGCCGGCAGGTCGGGGCGCGCAAGCCGCATGGCCGGCGCGCCCGGTGCTTCGTGATGCGTGCCTCAGGCGGCGAACAGCGCGGCGTACTGGTCGGAGACGAAGCCGACCGCCTTCACGCGGCCGTCGACCTCCACCACCGGCCGCTTGATCACCGAGGGCTTGTCGAGCATCAGCGCGATCGCGCCGGCTTCGGTCTCGGCGCTCGCCTTGACCTCGTCGGGCAGGGCGCGCCAGGTGGTGCCGCGGCGGTTGACGAGGGTCTCCAGCGGCACGTCCTTCAGCCAGCCCTTCACGATGGCGGCGGTCAGGCCCGCCTTCTTGAAGTCGTGGAAGTCGAACGCGACGCCGTGTTCGTCCAGCCACACGCGGGCCTTCTTCACGGTGTCGCAGTTCGGGATGCCGTAGACGACGGTCGTCATCAGTCGCCTCGCAGCAGTTCGTTCAGGCCGACCTTGGCGCGCGTCTTGGCGTCGACCTTCTTGACGATCACGGCGCAGTACAGGCTGTGCGAGCCGTCCTTCGAGGGCAGGTTGCCGGCCACCACCACCGAGCCGGCGGGGATGCGGCCGTAGCTGATCTCGCCCGTCTCGCGATCGTAGATCTTGGTGCTCTGGCCGAGGTAGACGCCCATCGAGATCACCGAGTTCTCCTCGACGATCACGCCTTCCACCACTTCCGAGCGCGCGCCGATGAAGCAGTTGTCCTCGATGATGACCGGGTTGGCCTGCAGCGGCTCGAGCACGCCGCCGATGCCGACGCCGCCCGACAGGTGGACGTTCTTGCCGATCTGCGCGCAGGAGCCGACGGTCGCCCAAGTGTCGACCATGGTGCCTTCGTCGACGTAGGCGCCGATGTTGGTGTACGACGGCATCAGCACCACGTTCTTCGCGATGAAGGAGCCGCGGCGCGCGACGGCCGGCGGCACGACGCGGAAGCCGCCCGCGGCGAAGTCTTCCGCCGTGTAGTTGGCGAACTTCGAGGGCACCTTGTCGAAGAACTGCGAGTAGCCGCCGGCGGCCATCGGCGCGTTGTCTTCCAGGCGGAACGACAGCAGCACGGCCTTCTTCAGCCACTGGTGCACGATCCATTCGCCGTTCTGCTTCTCGGCGACGCGCAGCGAACCGCGGTCGAGCTGCTCGATGGCGTGCGCGACGGCCTCGCGGACCTCGGCGGGCGCGGCCTTGGGCGAGAGCTCGGCACGGTTTTCCCAGGCGGTATCGATGATTTGCTGAAGTTGTTGCGACATGTTGGTTGCTTCGCTGGAAGTTGGAAGAGGAATCGGGACGGTCAATACGGGAGCGGGCTCAGCGAGCCTGGCTGGCGAGAGCGCGGCAGAACTCGACGATGCGCCGGGCGCCTTCGAGGCATTCGGCGCTTTCGGCGACCAGCGCGATCCGCACGAAATCGCGGCCCGGATTCGTGCCGTGCGCGTCGCGCGCGAGATACGAGCCGGGCAGAACCGTCACATTATAGTCGGCGTGGAGACGCCGGGCGAACTCGGTATCCGACAGGCCGGTGCGCGCCACGTTCGCCCACAGGTAGAAGGCCGCGTCGGGCAGCGCCACGTCGAGCACCTCGGCCAGCAGCGGCGTGACGGCCGCGAACTTCCCGGCATAGAGGGCACGGTTCTCGCGCACATGTTCCTCGTCGCCCCAGGCCGCGATGCTGGCTTGCTGCCAGACCGGCGAGAGCGCGGCGCCGTGATAGGTGCGGTACAGCAGGAAGCGCTTGAGGATCGCCGCGTCGCCGGCCACGAAGCCCGAGCGCATGCCCGGCACGTTGGAGCGCTTGGACAGGCTCGACAGCATCACCAGCCGCTCGAAGCCGCGGCCGAGCCGGCGCGCCGCGTCCAGGCCGCCCAGCGGCGGCGCCGCTTCGTCGAAATAGATCTCCGAATAGCATTCGTCGGAGGCGATCACGAAGCCGTGGCGGTCCGACAGCGCGAACAGCTCGCGCCAGTCCTCCAGCGTGAGCACCGCGCCGGTCGGGTTGCCCGGCGAGCAGACGAACAGCAGCTGGGTGCGGGCCCAGACCTCGTCGGGCACGCTCGAATAATCGGGGGCGAAATTGCGCGCCGGATCGCTGTTGACGAACACCGGCTCGGCGCCCGCCAGCAGGGCCGCGCCCTCGTAGATTTGATAGAACGGATTGGGACAGAGTACGATCGCTGACTTGCCGTCGGCGCGCGGCGTGGCGTCGATCACGGCTTGCGCGAGCGAGAACAGCGCCTCGCGCGAGCCCGAGACGGGCAGCACCTGGCTGGCCGCATCGACGGATTCGATGCCGTAGCGGCGCTCGACCCAGCGCGCGATCGCCGTGCGCAACGCGTCCGAGCCCGCCGTGGCCGGGTACGAGGCCAGGCCGTCGAGCGAGGCCACCACCGCGTCGCGGATCAGCGCCGGCGTCGCATGCTTGGGCTCGCCGATGCCGAAGCTGATCGGGGCGTGCGCGGCGGACGGCTTGACGTCCTTGAACAGCGCGCGGAGCTTTTCGAACGGATAGGGCTGGAGCGTATCGAGTCGTGGATTCACGGGCTTGGGCTTCGGAGGCGGTTGGGGCCCGTCGGGGACGGGCTGGAACGAATCGGGCGGCGGCGCGGCGGCCGAGGGCCGGGCGACCGGCGGCGCGGGATGCGCGTCGCCTGGCTGGCGGGGCGCGAGGCGCACGCCGCGGGCCGGCCTGGTGGGCCGGAGCGGTCGATTATAGCTTGCCGCCGCGCGCCTCCGGGCCGGCGGCGCGGTGCCGGGGCCGGATCGGCGCGATGGTTGGCGGGATCGATAACCGGAAGCGCCGGCAGCCGGGCGGCCCGATAACCAGGATGGACAATAGCCGGGCGGCTCGATAACTCGACGCGCCGATGATCGGGCGGGCCGGCGCGGCGCGGCGCGAGACGATGCAACAACGGAAACGAGGGCAGGTGGGCGGAAATGAAGGGACATGAACGGTCGGCGCTGCCGACCCTGGCGATCCTGGTGGGCGCGTCGGTCTGGGGGCTGGTCTGGTATCCGCTGCGGATGCTGGCCGGGCTCGGCCTGACGGGCACCGCGGCCAGCGCGCTGACCTGCTTCTGCGCCTGCCTGTTCGTGGTGGTCTGGCGCCGCCGCGCGCTCGCCACGCTGCGCTGGCACTGGCTGCTGGCCGCGCTCGGGGTGGCCGCCGGCATCACCAACCTGGGCTTCGTCTGGGGCACGATCCACGGCGAGGTGCTGCGCGTGATGCTGCTGTTCTACCTGACTCCGGCGTGGACCGCGATCTATTCCCATTTCCTGCTGCGCGAGCGCCTGACCTGGGCCAGCGCCGCGCTGGCGGCGCTGTCGATCACCGGCGCCATGCTGATGCTCTGGTCACCGCGCCTGGGCCTGCCGCTGCCCTCGAACCCGGCCGAATGGGCGGGGCTGGCCGCCGGCCTGAGCTTCGCGATGAGCAACGTGCTGGTGGTGCGGATCTCGCGCGACCTGCCCGAGCTCAAGCCCGAGATGCGCACCGCCACGCTGTTCGCGGGCGGCGCGGCCTTCGGGCTGGCGGCGATGTTCGTGGAAGGCGTGCCGCCGCTGCCCGCGCCGCATGCCGTGACGCTGGCGTTGCTGCTGGCCGCCGCGATCGGCGTGGTCACCGCGCTCAACAACCTGCTGGTTCAATACGGGCTTGCCCGGGTACCGGCCAATCGCGCCTCGATCATCATGCTGTTCGAGATCGTCGTCACCGCGCTGTCGGCGTGGCTGTTCGCCGACGAGTTGCCGAGCGCGCGCGAGTGGCTCGGCGGCGCCTGCATCGTGCTCGCCACGCTGCTGTCGAGCCGCGTGCACAAGGCTCCGGCCCAGGCTCCGGCCGGCGACGCCGATCGCCGGGACGAGGCCCGCGCGATGGTATGATGGACCCGCTTCACGGGGCGGTCCGGCGCATGGCCGGGGCCCTTTGTCCGAATTCCGGGACGGGCGGCGCGAGCGATGCGCCGCCGGTTGCCGTCCGTTTCAATCCATATTCAATACCGATACCGACGTGCGACTGAGCTCGATCAAACTCGCAGGCTTCAAATCCTTCGTCGATCCCACGCATTTCCAGGTTCCGGGCCAGCTCGTCGGCGTGGTCGGACCAAACGGTTGCGGCAAGTCCAACATCATCGATGCCGTGCGCTGGGTGCTCGGCGAATCGCGCGCCTCCGAGCTGCGCGGCGAGTCGATGCAGGACGTGATCTTCAACGGCTCCACCACGCGCAAGCCCGGCAGCCGGGCCAGCGTCGAGCTGATCTTCGATAACTCCGACGGCCGCGCCGCCGGCCAGTGGGGCCAGTACGGCGAGATCGCGGTCAAGCGCGTGCTCACGCGCGACGGCACCTCCAGCTACTACATCAACAATCTTCCGGCGCGCCGCCGGGACATCCAGGACATCTTCCTCGGCACCGGCCTCGGGCCGCGCGCCTACGCGATCATCGGGCAGGGCATGATCGCGCGGATCATCGAGGCCAAGCCCGAGGAACTGCGCGTGTTCCTGGAGGAAGCCGCCGGCGTGTCGAAGTACAAGGAGCGCCGCCGCGAGACCGAGAACCGCCTGCACGACACGCGCGAGAACCTGACGCGCGTCGAGGACATCGTGCGCGAACTCGGCGCCAACCTCGAGAAGCTCGAGGCGCAGGCGGTGGTGGCCACCAAGTACAAGGAACTGCTGGCCGACGGCGAGGAAAAGCAGCGCCTGCTGTGGCTGCTGCGCAAGAGCGAGGCGCAGGGCGAGCAGCAGAAGCAGCAGCGCGCCATCGAGCAGGCCCAGATCGACCTGGAGGCGCAGACCGCCAAGTTGCGCGAGGTCGAGGCGCAGCTCGAGACGCTGCGGGTGGCCCACTACGCGGCCAGCGACGCGATGCAGGGCGCCCAGGGTTCGCTCTACGAGGCGAATGCCGAGGTCAGCCGGCTCGAGGCCGAGATCAAGTTCATCGTCGAGTCGCGCAACCGCGTGCAGGCGCAGATCGCCGCGCTGACGGCGCAGCGCGAGCAGTGGCAGGCGCAGGCGCAGAAGGCGCAGGACGATCTCGAGGAGGCCGAGGAAGCGCGCGCGATGGCCGACGAGAAGGCCGCGATGGCCGAGGACGAGGCGGCCGCCAAGCACGACGCGCTGCCGGCGCTGGAATCGCGCTGGCGCGATGCGCAGGCGCAGCTCAACGACGAGCGCGGCCGGATCGCCCAGACCGAGCAGTCGCTGAAGCTGGAGGCCGCGCACCAGCGCAACGCCGACCAGCAACTGATGCAGTTGCAGCAGCGCCACGAGCGCCTGAAGTCGGAGGCGGGCGGGCTCGACGCGCCCGACGAGGCGCAGCTCGAGGAGCAGCGCATGCAGTTGGCCGAGCAGGAGGAGATCCTGCACGACGCGCAGGCGCGCCTGGCCGATGCCCAGGAGACGCTGCCGCGGCTGGACGCCGAGCGCCGCGCCGCGCAGGAGCGCGTGCAGGCCGAAAGCGCCCAGATCCACCAGCTCGAGGCACGCCTGGCCGCGCTCAAGCAACTGCAGGAAAACGTCCAGACCGAGGGCAAGATCCAGCCCTGGCTCGACAAGCACGAGCTGGGCGCGCTGCCGCGCCTCTGGAAGAAGCTGCATGTCGAGCCGGGCTGGGAAAACGCCCTCGAGGCGGTGCTGCGCGAGCGGCTGGCCGCGCTGGAAATCTCCAATCTCGACTGGGTCAAGGCCTTCGCGACCGACGCGCCGCCCGCCAAGCTGGCCTTCTTCTCGCCGCCGCCGGCGGGCGAGCCGCTGGCCACGCCGGCCGGCATGCGCGCGGTGCTGTCGCTGGTGCGCATCGACGATGCCGGCCTGCGCGCCGTGCTCAACGACTGGCTCGGCTCGGTGTTCGTGGCCGACGACCTGGCCCAGGCGCTGGCCGCGCGCGCGCAACTGCCGGCCGGCGGCGCCTACGTGGTGAAGGCCGGCCACCTAGTGACGCGCTCGGGCGTGCAGCTCTACGCGGCCGATTCCGAGCAGGCCGGCATGCTGGCGCGCCAGCAGGAGATCGAGAACCTCGGTCGCCAGGTGCGCGCGCAGGCGCTGCTCGCCGACGAGGCGAAGACGGCCTCGATCCGTGCCGAGGCAGCCCACACGCAGGCCGCGCAGGCGCTCGGCGAGGTGCGGGCCCAGGCCGAGCGTGCCCAGCAGCGCGTGCACGCGCTGCAGATGGAGGTGCTGAAGCTGGCGCAGGCGCACGAGCGCTACACGCAGCGCAGCACGCAGATCCGCGAGGAACTCGAGGAGATCGGCGCGCAGATCGACGAGCAGCGCGCGCTGCGGGCCGAATCCGAGGCGAACTTCGAACGCTACGACGGCGAGCTGGCCGAGCTGCAGGCGAAGTTCGAGGACAACCAGCTCGCCTTCGAGGCGCTCGACGAGGAACTGAGCAACGCCCGCCAGCAGGCCCGCGATCTCGAACGCGCGGCCAACGACGCGCGCTTCGCGGCGCGCAATTCGGCCAACCGCATCGACGAGCTCAAGCGCAGCATCCAGGTCGCGCACGACCAGATCGAGCGCGTCGCCGCCTCGCTGGAGGATGCCCGCGCCGAACTCGAGACCATCAACGAGCAGACCGCCCACACCGGCCTGCAGGACGCGCTGGAAATCCGCTCGGCCAAGGAGCAGGCGCTGGGCGCCGCGCGACTCGAGCTCGACGACCTGACCGCCAAGCTGCGCGCGCTCGACGAGTCGCGCCTGGCCGCCGAGCGCGCCCAGCAGCCGCTGCGCGATCGCATCACCGAGCTGCAACTGAAGGAGCAGGCCGCGCGCCTGTCGGCCGAGCAGTTCAGCGAGCAACTGGCCGCGGCCGGCGTCGACGAGGCGGCCCTGCTGCCCAAGCTGACGCCGGAGCTGCGACCCTCCTACCTGCAGGGCGAGGTCACGCGCATCAACAACGCGATCGCCGCGCTCGGCCCGGTCAACATGGCCGCGCTCGAGGAACTGGCGGCCGCCAGCGAGCGCAAGATCTTCCTCGACGCGCAATCGGCCGACCTGCTGGCCGCGATCACCACGCTCGAGGACGCGATCCACAAGATCGACCAGGAAACCCGCACCTTGCTGCAGGGCACCTTCGACCAGGTCAACCATCACTTCAGCGACCTGTTCCCGAAGCTGTTCGGCGGCGGCCAGGCCAAGCTGATCATGACCGGCGACGAGATCCTCGATGCCGGCGTGCAGGTGATGGCGCAGCCGCCGGGCAAGAAGAACGCGACCATCCACCTGCTGTCGGGCGGCGAGAAGGCGCTGACCGCCACCGCCCTGGTGTTCGCGATGTTCCAGCTCAATCCAGCGCCGTTCTGCCTGCTCGACGAGGTGGACGCGCCGCTCGACGACGCCAATACCGAGCGTTTCGCGAACCTGGTGCGCGCCATGTCGAGCAAGACGCAGTTCCTGTTCATCTCGCACAACAAGATCGCGATGGAAATGGCGCAGCAGCTGATCGGCGTGACCATGCAGGAGCAGGGCGTGTCGCGGATCGTGGCGGTCGACATGGAAACGGCCGCCGGTTTTGCCCAGAATATTGGCTGAATGCGCGCGCCGCCTCGAAGCGGCGCGCCGGAAAAAGAATTCCTGATGGAGCATGCATGGACGAGTTGACACTCGGGTTGATTGGCGTAGGCGTGGTGGTGGTTGGCGGCATCGTGGTCTACAACGCCTGGCAGGGCGCCAAGGTGCGCCGCCGGATGCCGCGGCCGATGCCGCCCGAGGCCGCCGATACGCTGGCGCGCCAGGAGCGCGACGAGGATGCGCCCTTCATCGAGCCGGTGCGGCAGCCCTCGCCGGCGCCCGCGGCGGCGCGGCGCGAGCCCACG